>NZ_JAUBPE010000194.1:0-1204 GCF_036700565.1 Microcoleus pseudofavosus SVA1_A4 | reverse complement strand
ATCTACCGAAACCTAAACCTATTCATATTCACTCATTTATTTATTATACATCGCCGATGTTATTAAATTTTCATTCCTTAGCACTACTCAAATCGGTATTGCTTAAATTAGCACCGCTTAAATTAGCACGACTCAAATTAGCACCACTCAAATCGGTATCGCTTAAGTAAATACCAGAGAAATCCCTTTTGCCTGTTTGGTAATGATTTAAAAGTTCCTGAGTATCCATATCGTGAGCCTCTACAACCAAATCAAAAATTATCAATATTAACTTAACGTCGGCAGACTTCCAGCAGCGATCACACTAACTTATTACCGTTTAGCACTTGTACGATGCGTCAGGGAAAATAAATCTCCAATTTGAGAACAGGACTTGCCCTGAGGCAGTGTTATCGAACCTTTAGCTAACGAGGCCGAGCTTCAATAGCAAAATTAGCCATTTTAACCAGTTTAATCACAAGGCTTAGATGTAGGGTGCGTCAAATTGAAATTGATTTTAGATGAAAGAATAATTTTACTTATGACACACCCTACATCTTACAAATCCCCCTACCTCCTCACTGGCTGAAATCCCTGCACAAAACTCACCCAGCGCGGTACTTTATTACCTGTAATATCTAGGATGGGAACGTTGAAACTGCTGACAGAGGGGCGACCGATTTCACCAGCCGAAAAAGTAACATTCGTAGGTTCCGACTTACCTAAACCATAGGCAATAACTATTTGATTAGCAAGTCGGCAGGTTATTTCAAAACTTCCCATATTAATCCTGCCACCTCCAGCCGCGTAATTCCAAGTAATACCGGGTGTTACATTCCCCGATTGACACATAAAGTGGGTGACTTCAAACATTTTGGCAATGTGAACATCATATCGCCTTAAGCGTCCTCCATAGGCCGATGCTGTGGTATCGCTTTCTGGTACTACAATCGAGCCAAATCCTTCGTCAAAACCAAGCTCCATCGGCAGTGCTGTGGAACTTGCTAGCGGTTGATTCGTTTGGGGTTGTACGCGAGTCTGTGACATCTGTACTGGTTTGACAAATTGACTATTAGCGCGAATAAAACAACCTTGCGCCGCACCAGCAGTGTAGTTTTTTCCTACAAAAAGCCAAGGTAAACGCCTGGTAAGTAGCTCAACAAAATTAATTACACAAATCAACTAATATGATATACTGAAAATATCAAGTTGTATTCAAAGAAAT
>NZ_JAUBPE010000193.1:0-1219 GCF_036700565.1 Microcoleus pseudofavosus SVA1_A4 | reverse complement strand
TAGGAGTGAAAATTGTTATCTCACACTTTTTTCATTATAACCGATAACTCATCAACTTATTTATTTTTCATTCCTTACTGCGTGTTTGAGATATCTGACTCACCGATCGATCGGGTAAGCCTATTTCGCCAGAACCTTTTCTCGACACTGCGGATATTTTCTTCATATCTCAGTTTATCCAAGTAAAGCAGCAAATACTTCAATTCATCATGCGTCTCCTCCCCCTCAAAGGGGTTTACTCGCACCAGATTGCCATAGCTGCGCTCCCACTTTTGAGGTGTATCATCCACTGCAACGATCGACTCTAGCGGGACTTAAACAAATTTTAAGCCCAAACAAAGCCTAAACTGGCTTTATAAGCGGAGAATACGTCCCAATTTTGGTTCAACCATTTCACAAACCTAAAAGATATGGCTGTCCGAAATGCTTCGAGTGCATAGCGTAAAAGTGTTTAAAGATTTGTTTGCCCATCTACGCCTTAATCCTCCTGTTAAGGTATGCCAGAGAATGAAAGTGTAGGCACAAAACACCATAATAAAATGTCTTTTAAGGCTGGTTTCATCTCTGATTTGATATTCATTTAACCCCTACCAGCCCTTGGCTTACCGATAGAAAACTTCGACCCAATTTCTTTGTGAATAAGTTTTTACTATCCACTCCTCTGTTGCTGTTGATAAGTCAACATTACTCATCAAATAATCTATTTCAGTGGCGGTATCGAAAGTATCTGCATTCATGACGATGGCTATTACTTTCTTACCCGTGCATTTTGATAATTCGACTTCTTTAATTGCTACCCATACTGTTCTCGGTCGTTCTAGATTGAGTTGAATTTTTGTGAAAGCCTCTACAGGTAAGGCTTTTGTTAAGTTGTCTGCTCGAATTTCCTCTGTTTCATTTTCGGTTTTTTGAATTATTACTTTGCGATTTTTGGCGATGACTCCGATGTATTTTAATTTTCGGTTTTCTAATTCTTGTAAAAAACTGGTGTTATTACCATACCCTGCATCCATCAAGACTATTCCTGGTTTATAGCCTCTCGCTAAGGTTTTGTCGATTAAATTTATGGCTATTTCTGGCTTTTTCTTGAATTCTGGGTCATCTTTTCCGAATGGTAATGAGTCGGCTTTTTTATATAATTCAATAGACCTCTTGCGAAAGTGCGCTCGTTCTAGGTAAAATAAAAGAAATAATTAGCTCCCCTAAGATGAATTACGAA
>NZ_JAUBPE010000192.1:0-1234 GCF_036700565.1 Microcoleus pseudofavosus SVA1_A4 | reverse complement strand
TCGTAATTCATATTATCAAGCTAATTTTTTCTTTTATTTTACTAGAGCGCTCGCACTTTCGCAAGAGGTCTATTGTACGACTTCTGATCAGTCCCTTCCAGAGTTCTGCCATCTGGACTTTAGTTTTATCCCCATGCTTTTGGGCACTAGTGTCGGAATTCCTCCCAATCGGTAATGCAGCGATCGTTACCATGAGGCTGATGGGGTAAAGCCTAAAAGTCTCCAGTAACAAAGAGCTCCTTCGACCACAGGTTAATTGTGTTGCGACTTATGGCGCTTAGCGACAAGCTGAAACTGTTGACTTCCAAGCCTTGCCCGGTGGCATCCTCCCGGTAATGGTCATAAAATCACCGACTCGGTAAAATTCCGTGAGGAAAGTTTCATCTCATGGGCATAAAACCAAAGTCGAGATGACCTTACTGTGGGAGGAGCAGATTAGCGAGGACAACATCTCACGGGTATTGAAAAAAATTGGCCACCCTCGAAAAAAAAGACCTGTGGCTACCGTAAGAGTTCCGGAAGCCAAACGGCAAGCTTTTCTAGCTCAGTTGTCCACCTACCACCGTCCAAGATGGTCTATCTTGATGAGTCGCTTGATGGATAAAGACCAGTATTGAGTATGGTTGGAATGAGAAGGCCTAGCTTCCACGCATTTAAGTCGGAGGGGCGTCAAGGGCGGATCAACATGATTGGCACCACGATGTAACTAAAGTTTAATCGCCCCTTTCACGAGCGAGGGATCCTGTAATCCAACGGTGTTTGAAGTCGGGCTGGAAAGTTGTCTACTTCCGGTACTTGAAGTAGGGCAGGTTGTGGTGAGGCATAAGCCACGTTCCATAAAGGAGGTGGGATTGAGCAACTGATTCCAAAGGCGGGATGTAAACTGCTGTACTTACCTGCCTCTTCACGCCTACCTCAACTTCATTGAGAAATGCTGGTCTTGCTTAAAGAGTCGGCTCCGCAAAAAACGGGAGGAGTTTGAGGGCCTACTCCATGCGATCGAGGATGTCTTGAGCTTTGCGTCTAACAGCCTTGGCGGTTGGTATAAATAAACTCTGTCGATCCGGAAATTCGGAGTCAGATTAACAAAAAATCCGCTCGACTTCACCTGGGTTTGATTTCTGATATAAATTGCTATCGCTGTTAAACGAAATTCCGCTTCAAAAAAAAATCAAAAATATTTTGTCAAAACGCTTGACAACTCTGGGGAGAGTTGATACATTAATAAAGCGCC
>NZ_JAUBPE010000191.1:0-1239 GCF_036700565.1 Microcoleus pseudofavosus SVA1_A4 | reverse complement strand
CGGCTCTCCTGAGTTTATGGTGTAAAATGTACCTACTAATACATTTACCGTTATGAGCTTCCATCTAGACTATCTATTAGCCTTGCCTGGAGTCAGGGTTGAAACTTGTACTCAAGTTGAGGGAAAAATTTTCTTGGGACTGAGCATTTTATCAGAAGGAATTGTTTGTCATCATTGTAACAATCCTACCGAAAAACTGCATCAAAATCGACCAATTTTAGTAAGAGATTTGTCTGTTTTTGGTCGTCCTGTATATCTAAAAATCCCACGACGGCAGTTTTACTGTCCTATGTGTCAACGGTATCCCACAGAAAAATTAGATTTTTTGGACGTTAAAAGACGGCATACTCAACGATATGAACAAGATATTTATGAGCGTGTAAAACAATCGAGCATGGAGCAAATTGGACGAGAAGAAGGACTGAGTTATGACGAAATAAAAGGAATATTTGAGCAGGTAAACACCCTCAAAAAAAAACCGAATTGGCAACGGGTTAAACGAATTGGTCTCGACGAGATAAGTATGCGAAAAGGTCAAGGAAATTTTGTGACTGTTGTGAGTGACTTGGGCGAAGGTAATTTAATTGAGATGATTGATTCTCATCGCTGTGAAGAAATCATTGAAGTCCTTATAGAACAACCAATTGAAGTTCGTGAACAAGTTGAGGAAGTGAGTGTTGATATGTGGGGAGGATTCCCTAAAGTTATCAAAAAAGTATTCCCAAACGCCAAAGTTATTATCGATCGTTTTCATGTAATGAAAGTAGTTAACAAAGACTTAAATAAGTTACGTAGAGCAGCCGGAATAACAGACAGGCAAAGTAAATATTTATTATTAAGTAATCGAGTAAATTTGAATCCTCTTCAGATTGATAAATTAGAATTGGCACTAGGAAAATCCGAATGTTTGCGAATTGCGTATGAGATGAAAGAAAAATTTAGAGAAATATATGAGACTAATTTGACGGTCAAAGAAGGGCAGAACAAAATCAAAGAATGGCTAAATCATGCACAAGTATTTTTTAGAGAATCTGCATCAACAATTGAGAATCATTTTGAGGGTATTTGCAACTACTTTCTTCATCGCACCACAAGTGGAGTCATGGAAGGAATCAACAATCGGATTAAGTTGATAATGCGGCAAGGATATGGTTTTTCTAATTTTAATAATTTCAGGAATCGCGTATTAGCTTGCTTTTGTGATTAGATAAACTTATAACCATAAGTTCAGGAGAACCC
>NZ_JAUBPE010000016.1:0-103913 GCF_036700565.1 Microcoleus pseudofavosus SVA1_A4 | reverse complement strand
CAGAGGTACTGGAATCATAATAAATCCTCCTGTATTTATTGTTTTAAGCACTGCATAGCCTTAACTGAACCGTATTGTCATAGAGCCCGGTTTAGCCCGTTACCTTCACTTTGCCAGCGATCTGGCAATCGTCGATGCTGATGACCTTGCCATTGATGCTGCTCTTGATAGCAACCTTGATTATGTTTGTAGTCGCATTGATAAGCTTGAACTTCGAGAATTGATTAGAGAGATTAGCGAGTTGAAAAATCAAATTCCCCCTAAAGCAGAGGGAATAAATATTTTTGAAGAATGGTGGAAATTAAATGGCAAAAATTGGACTGAGCAACTACGATCAATCATGGTCAAATTCCGTAACATCGGACACAATTGGGATTTAGAACCAGAAGAAATAGAACTTTTAGAAAAATATTATAATGCTAATAAGTTACTGGTAGATTGCCTGAATAGTGGTTGTTCAGTAAATAATGAAGTGAGAGAGGCAATTGAAGATACGTTGCTGTTACCGATCGCCGAAATCGAAAAACGCAAACGTGAAAAAGCCGAGTAGGGCGATTCTACTCAAGATATGGATCGATCGCCCGTTTGTTACAATCAAAGCAATTCCCATCTTCACATTACCGAAGTATGCAAATTATACTAGAAGTCCCCGATCGCCTCGGCGAACAACTACAACAGTTGGGCGATCGCCTCCCAGAAGCCCTCGATCGCGCACTCCAGGAACTCACCCCCCCAGAAACCATCCCCTACCAAGACGAGCTCCAAATCGTCGAATTGCTTGCCAGTCAACCCAGCCCAGAAGTCATCCTCGCTATCCGCCCCACGCCTGCATTACAAACCCGCATGAGCGAATTGCTCGATCGCAATAAATCCGGCACTCTCTCGCGATCGGAAGAAGTCGAACTCGATCAATATTTGCTCCTGGAGCATTGGGTGCGCTTAGCCAAAGCTCATGCTTACAAATACTTATCGATCTAGAAAACATTGCTATTATCGATCGGAATAACTCGATCGATACAATATACCTGAAAAAAGAACTTAAATATCCACCGATAAATGGTTTATTTCAATAAACCGTGCCTTGAGTATGCTTAAATAAGCTGAGACACATACTAACCATATTTAAACCAGTGAACTTTCAATCAGTCATTGCCACCTTAAACAAATTCTGGAGCGATCGAGGCTGCCTGATCGCCCAATCCTACGACACAGAAAAAGGTGCAGGAACCATGAATCCCCATACCTTTCTCAGAGCAATTGGCCCCGAACCTTGGTCAGTCGCCTACATCGAACCCTGTCGCCGCCCCACCGACGGACGCTACGGCGAAAATCCCAACCGCTTCCAACATTACTATCAATATCAAGTTTTAATTAAACCCTCTCCTCCCAACATCCAAGACATCTATCTAGACTCCCTCAGAGCATTAGGAATTAGCCCTGAAGACCACGACATTCGCTTCGTAGAAGACAACTGGGAATCGCCCACCCTCGGAGCTTGGGGCGTCGGCTGGGAAGTCTGGCTCGATGGCATGGAGATCACCCAATTTACCTACTTTCAACAGTGCGGTAGCATTGACTGTCGCCCGGTATCCATTGAAATTACCTACGGACTGGAACGCCTAGCAATGTATCTCCAAGAAGTCGATGCCATGACGAAAATTCAGTGGAAAGATGGCATCACTTACGGCGACGTTCACCTGCAAGGAGAAATAGAACAGTGTACTTATAACTTTGAAGCTTCCAATCCAGAATTGCTGTTTACTCTATTTGGACTGTACGAGCAAGAAGCAGAACAATTGACCAAAAAAGGATTGGTTTTACCGAGCCTTGATTATGTGTTAAAATGTTCTCACACTTTCAATTTACTCGACGCTAGAGGCGTGATTTCAGTAACGGAAAGAACTCGGTATATCACCAAAATTCGCAATTTGGCGCGCAGGGTTGCTCAGCTTTATTTGGAACAGCGCGAACATCTGGGTTTTCCATTGGAAAAAGCTGTAAAAGTTTGAGTTTGAGTTGGATTGTGGGGCGGGCATCTTGCCTGCCTTAATAACGGGCAAGATGCCCGTTCCACAAAGAGTGAGTTGGATTGGGGAGTGGGCATCTTGCCTGCCTTAATAACGGGCAAGATGCCCGTTCCACGAAAGCCATATTTTTAATTAATTAAATGCCTAATTATTCGGAAAATAATACAGAAACAAATCCTCAACTGCGAATTGACGGTGTAAGCTTGAAAACACCGATCGCCTCTAGCTACTTATTAGACAATATCTCGTTTCAGGTACACAAGGGATCTCGCGTGGCAATTGTTGGCCCTTCAGGTGCGGGGAAAACAACGCTGTTGCGGTTGCTAAACCGACTCAGCAGCCCCACCAGTGGCTCGATTTATCTTGAAAATACGGAATATCGGCAAATACCTGCGATCGAACTTCGCCGCCAAATCACCCTGATCCTGCAAGAATCCAAGCTGTTGGGGATGTCGGTGCGGGAGGCGTTGGCTTATCCTTTGAAGCTGCGGGGCGTGACTGCATCAAACATTGCTGAGAGAATTAGCGGGGCGATCGAACAACTGCACATACCCCAAGAATGGCTCGATCGCACCGAATTGCAGCTTTCCACGGGCCAAAAACAGTTAGTGGCGATCGCCCGCGGCATCATTCTACAACCAAAAATCTTGCTTTTAGACGAACCAACATCCGCCCTAGACGCCGGAAAAGCCGCCCATCTTTTGCAAGTATTGACACAGCTAACAAACGGCAAAACCACAATTTTAATGGTCAACCAC
Organism: Microcoleus pseudofavosus SVA1_A4; assembly: GCF_036700565.1. Taxonomy (NCBI): domain Bacteria; kingdom Bacillati; phylum Cyanobacteriota; class Cyanophyceae; order Oscillatoriales; family Microcoleaceae; genus Microcoleus; species Microcoleus pseudofavosus. Next base: position 101,128 of record NZ_JAUBPE010000016.1, on the reverse strand, counting down.
CAATTAGAATTAGCCGAGCAATTTAGCACGCGAATTCTGCATTTACAGCGAGGAAAACTCCTCGAAGACTCGCCCTCCCATCAAATAAATTGGGTGCAACTGCGGCAAAATTTAATCCAAGCAGAAGCAGAAGCCCAACAAGAATGGTGAACAAGCTAAAAAACATTTACATTGCATTTTGAAAACTCTTAAAATTCTTGTGGGGTGGGCATCCTGCCCGCCCCAAATATGCACCTTCTGCACCATAGGGAATCAATGAGCTCCCCCAGCACCCGCACCCGGTTTCACCTTTTTAAAACCCAAAATAGCAATCCCACTTAACAACAAAGCAATTCCCACAAAGTAAAAACAATCATTAAAAGCCATGACATAAGCTTCGCGGCGCACAAGATTATCAATTGCCTGAATTGCTTGGTTATGCGCCACACTTGCATCAGCACCGCGACTCACAAAATACTGAGTCATTTGATTTATTCTCTCCTGCGTTGCCTGATTGTACAAAGAAACAGATTCCCCTAATCGATTCGAGTGAAATTGCTCGCGCATCGTCACCAAAGTTCCTAGGGCCGCAATCCCCATCGAACCTCCCATATTTCGCATCATATTAAACAAACCCGAAGCAGAACCTGCCTCGTGTTTCTCCATACCAGCAGTGGCAATTGTTGACAGCGGCACCATAATCAAAGGCTGTCCCATTGCTCGCACTAATTGCGACCAACGCAACTGATCGATGCCCGTCTCGTGAGTCATGCTGGCATTCATAAAACAACTCACCGCAAACAAACTCACACCGATGCCAATCATCACCCGTATATCGATTCGCTGCATCAATTTCGGCACCATCGGCACGAGGAATAACTGCGGCACGCCACCCCACATAATCACCTCGCCAATTTGCATGGCATTGTACTGCTGAATCTGACCTAAATACAGGGGCAAAATGAACACCGAACCGTACAATCCCACCCCCAAAGAAACATTCACAACAGTTGCTAAAGCGAAATTGCGGCGACTCAATAATCGTAGGTTAATAAACGGTTTTTTTCTAGTTAGTTCAATCCAGAAAAAAGCGCTGATAAATATGGCAGAAACTATGCTTAAACGCAAAACCAAATCAGAACTAAACCAGTCTTTGCGGCTGCCTTCTTCTAACACAACTTGCAGGGAACCCAGGCCGATCGCCATTGATAGAATTCCCCACCAGTCGCCCCCTTTTAGCAGTTCGAGCCGCATCGGCGTCGGGGCGACGGCATACCACACACCTGTTAGCAGCAGCAGCCCCGGAAGCAAATTTAAATAAAAGACATATTGCCAGCCGTAATTCTCCGTCAGCCAGCCTCCCAATGTCGGCCCGATGGATGGTGCAAAAGTAGCTGTCAGGGCAAACATCGCCATGCCGACTGGTTGCTTTTTGGGCGGCAAATTTGTTAGCAAAAACGTAAAAGCCATCGGAATTAAAATCCCACCAGTCAATCCCTGGAAACCTCGAAAAACAATCATTGAAGTCAAATCCCACGCCCAAGCGCAGCACATGGAAAAGAATACAAAGAAAGCGGCATTTACCAAGATGTAGCGGCGGACTGAAAACACCTGCGATAGCCAACCCGTCAGCGGAATTACGACTATTTCTGCGACTAGATAAGAGGTGGAAATCCAAGAACCTTCTTCTAAAGTTGCGCCTAAAGCTGCTTGAATATCTTTCAGAGAAGCGTTGGTGATTTGGATGTCCAAAACCGCCATGAAAGCGCCGATCATTGTTGCCATGACGCCGATCCAGGTTTTTAAGGGAACGCGATCGTCGCTTTGCTGTTGGGGAATTGCACTGGTATTTGCCATTGGTTTAACCTCTGGTTGCGTAATTAATTTGGATCAGAGGGCGCAGAGGGCGCGGAGAAAGAGAAGAGAAGAGAGAAAGAGAGAAGTTTACAAATTGTTGAGTCCCGCTAAAGATACAGTCATATCTTAGCTTTGGGTATCTTGTTTAATGTTGGCTTTTGTGATTGGACGCTAAATCTCTAGTGCGAAATTAAACCCATTTTTTGATACAGTGGTCGGACTAAGTTTTTTAAAGCTGGCAACTGTTTGGTAAAAACTACCGAGCCGAAAACACAAATTATACCTCCAATGATGACTGTATTGGGAGCGCCGATATAATTTGCCAATCCCCCGGCAACTAAATTCCCAAACGGTGTTACTCCAAAAAATGCCATCGTGTATATGCTCATCACTCTTCCGCGTTTGTCGTCTTCAACGATTGTTTGCAAAAATGTGTTTCCTCCTGCAAATTGCAAAATGAAACCAAACCCCACGAACAACATCATGATTAATGACAGCCACAAGACGTGGGATAAACCAAAACCTATCAGTCCGAATCCCATAATTGCCGGTGAAATCGCAATCCATTTGCCGAGGCCAACTATACTTTTGCGCGAAATCAAATAAATCGCTCCCGTAAAGGCTCCGACTCCCGAAGCAGCCATCAAAAAGCCGAGAGTTTGGGCGTCGCCGTGCAGGATTTTGGTGGCAAAAATCGGAACTAAAACTGTGTGCGACATTCCGGCAAAACTGACTAATGATAATAGCAGTAAAATTGCTCGAATCGGGGGAAACCCGAAGGCATAAACGAATCCTTCTTTTAATCTTTGTAAGGGTTCGGTATTAGTTGCTGCAATTTTACGGGGTTTTATCTGCATCGCTAATAAGCCTGCAATTACAGCGATGTAGCTGAGTCCGTCAATGAGAAAGCAATAACTTGGGCCGACTGTAGCTATCAGCAAACCTGCCATTGCTGGGCCGATTAGTCTGGCTGCGTTGAACATCGAAGCATTAATGGCGATCGCATTTGCTAAATCTTCTTTCTTTTCCACGAGTTCGGGTACAAAAGCTTGCCGTGCCGGCGCGTCAAAGGCATTAATTGCACCTTGAAAGAAACTCAGTACCACGATCTGCCAAATGTTCACGACTCCTGTTAGCGCTAAAAATGCTAGCGCTAAGGATTGAACCATTGCTAATATTTGAGTGGCAATTATGACTCGGTGGCGGTTCCAGCGATCGATTAAAACTCCTGCAAAAGGCAGTAAAAATAATGTGGGGATTTGACTTGTAAATCCCACCACGCCGAGCATCCAAGGTGAATCGCTCAAATTGTAGACAAGCCAAACAGTAGCGACTTGTGTCATCCAATTGCCAATCAGCGAGATGCCTTGTCCTGCAAAAAACAGGCGATAATTTCTCGATCGCAGCGCTGGAGGAAGTTTTATTGTTTTGATTTTTGCTAGTAGATTCATGCTGCAAGTACGGCTAGAGCAATCCTATTGGATTTGTCAAGATTTTTTAGGGGTAGTTTCCCCGCGCCATTGGTGTCAAATTAATACTAAAACCCTCTGTTTCTCTTGTTTGTATCTAACTGCGAGATCCCACCTAGCCACCCTTCATAAGGGGGAGATAAGATGGCAATATTTCGTCCTCCTTCTTAAGGGGGATTTAGGGAGATATAGACTCGACTACAAGCGACATTTATTATGGGTTTCAATCTTAAGTTGACACAAATGGTACGGCGGGATTTTCCCTAAACTCATTTTACCGATCGTTTAGGATTGCTATATGAGCCGGAGGTTCTATTTTTCGGTTCTCCAAAACCAGGAAACGAGCATAAAATGCTCGCAACCCGATTCCGCTGCTTCTAATCAATGCTCAACAGCCAAGTACCGAGGTAACGCAGCAAGGGAACGTCTCCGGGGGTGCGGATGCGGACGTTGAAATTGTACATTCCGCCCGGAGATGGGTTTCTGACGTTGGAGAGTACAACCTCAACATTGTTGCCGGCAGGAATTGGATCTTTGGGATAAATTTCTATGAATCGATTTTCTTTGTCCCAGATTACTTCTTGCAATTCTATTGTTTTGTCTTTGACGCGCACTTTAATGTCTTTTTGGTCGAATTCGCCTTTGTAGTAGTCTGGATAGGATATGTTCAGTTGGGCGATCGCCAGACTTACTTTTTTGGAAGGAATTCGCAGCCGATATCTGTCACCGCTCATCCCCGCTTTGCCGTAATCCAAGCGGTAGTTTAACTGATTGGCGCGCTCCGGCCCGCCGAAAATCGTGAATCCCGGCATTCCTTGGGCTAAACTGATGGCGGGCAATCCAGTCAGCAAGCAACCTGTAACCGCTAGTGCTGAAAATAATCGTCGCATAACAACTCCTCTAATTAAACTCTTGGTGAACCTTAAATATCGATCGCCCTAAATTTGCGATCGTGCCTACAATATATCGAATGTCTCAGCAAATTGATGAGGGCGATCGACTGCGGTCTGAGGTCAATTTTTTTTGGGTAATACTGATAACTGACATTCTAACTACAGAATTAGGCGACATAAAATTATATCATAATCGGTGGCAAACTTAACAATCTAGCGAATTTGAATGTATAAGATAAGTTAAAGATACGGCTCGAATTTGGGCGATCGGCTTTACTATCAACGAGAGAAGTTTAGGGCAACGGCGGCTCAAATGTAAAGCAAGGCATCTGGCGGTGAAAAATCGCAATTCGAGAAACCTGCGGAGGCAGGTTTTGTCTGTGTAGGCGCGGTTTCAACCGCCCTGGGAAGGCTTAAATAAGGAGAGTTCATGAAATTAGCGATCGCAAAAGAAATAGAAGCAGGCGAACGCCGGGTGGCTTTAGTCCCCGACGCTGTGGCCCGATTGGTAAAACAAGGCGTCGAAGTTTGGCTGGAAGCCGGTGCCGGCGCAAAATCCTTTTTCTCGGATCTTGCTTACGAAGAAGCGGGAGCTCAGGTTGTCGCGGATACCGCTACGCTGTGGGGCGAAGCCGATGTCGTCGTGAAAATCGGGGAACTGCAAGAGTCAGAAGTTCATCAACTCCGGGAAGGAGGCGTTTTCATCGGATTTTTGAATCCTTTGGGAAATCCAGCTTTGGTGCAGCGTTTGGCCGATCGCAAAGTAACGGCATTCAGCATGGAAATGATCCCGCGCACCAGCCGCGCTCAAAGCATGGATGCGCTGTCATCTCAGGCTAACGTCGCCGGTTACAAAGCCGTACTGATCGCAGCCTCCGCTTTGCCGAAATATTTCCCGATGCTGACAACGGCGGCGGGTACGATTCGCCCCGCGAAAGTCTTGGTAATGGGCGTGGGCGTTGCTGGCTTGCAGGCGATCGCCACGGCGCGCCGTTTAGGCGCTGTAGTCGAAGCCTTCGACATCCGCCCGGAAACCAAAGAACAAGTGCAAAGTTTGGGCGCTAAATTTGTTGATGTCGAATTCAAGGAAGAAACTGTAGCAGCAGGCGGCTATGCTAAAGAATTATCGGAAGCAGCTAAAGAACACACCCGTCAAGTGCTCACCCAACACGTCAGCGCTTCCGATGCAGTAATTACAACTGCTCAAGTTCCCGGTAGAAAAGCACCGATTTTAGTTACCAGAGAAATGGTTTCTCAAATGAAACCGGGAGCAGTAATTGTTGACCTCGCGGCCGAACAAGGTGGCAATTGCGAGTGCACGGAAGCGGGTAAAGATGTGGAATGGAACGGTGTTAATGTGATTGGGCCGATTAATTTGCCTGGGTCAATGCCTGTACACGCTAGCGAAACTTACTCGAAGAATGTCTCGTCTTTACTTCAGTTGATGCTGAAAGATAAGGAACTAATTTTGAATTTTGAAGATGATATTATCGCTGGTGCTTGTGTGGCTCGCGACGGTGAAATTAGTAACCAGCGAGTGCGGGATGCTTTGGCGGCTCAGGCTTCAGTAGTCAGTTAGATTCTGTCGTTATGAGGCAAAGTCCGGCAAGGGTTGAAACCCCTGCCTCAAAGCTAAAGTCCTCTAAAGAGGACTGAAGAACTGATTAGATATCTCCAGAAAAGCCTTTTTTGAACAGGCTTTCCGGCCTGTTCCACAATAATTATTGGAGAGGTCTATTAGTCCTCTTAAGAGGACTTTGGCTTTGAGCCAGGGAATTCATTCCCTGGCGGACTGGCGGATGCAACCGGGAACGAGTTATTTCCAATTACCAATTACCAATTGTTATGGCAGAAGGATTGATTGCAGGTTTAGTGGTGTTTACTCTAGCGTCGTTTGTGGGATTTGAAGTAATCAATAAAGTCCCGCCGACGCTGCACACACCTTTGATGTCGGGATCGAATGCGATTTCGGGAATTGCAGTTTTAGGGGCGATTCTGATTTCGGGCCAAGGCAATGTGACTGTTACTTCGATTTTGGGGACGATCGCGATCGCCCTGGCCACAATTAACGTTGTCGCCGGTTTCTTAGTCACCGATCGAATGTTGCAAATGTTCAAGAAAAAAGAGGTTAAAGCGTGAGTGATTTTCTGCCCAGCGCCATTCAACTAGGTTATTTAGTTGCCGCATCTTTGTTTATTGTCGGTTTGAAACAGTTGGGATCGCCCGCAACCGCGCGTCAAGGGAATGTGTTAGCTGCGATCGGGATGTTGATCGCGATCGTCGGTACATTGCTAGAAAAACAAGTCATCAGCTACGAATTGATTGCTGTCGGCATCATCATCGGTTCCATTTTGGGAACAATTATGGCGAATACCGTGGCGATGACGGATATGCCGCAGATGGTGGGTTTGCTTAACGGTTTCGGGGGCGCGGCTTCTGCACTCGTTGCTGTGGGCGAATTCTGGCGCTATCTCAGCATCCCGGAATCGCCGGCACCTGATGCGACAATCACGATCCTTTTGGGCGTGTTGATTGGCGGGATTACTTTCACTGGTAGCCTTGTGGCGTTTGCAAAGCTGCAAGAATTGCTACCGGGTGCGCCGATGACGTTTCCGCTGCAACAGCCGTTTAATGCCATGCTGGCGATCGCACTTTTAGCCGGCAGCGGTTATATGCTGACGAATCCCGAAAATGTGCCGGTATTCCTGGCTTTGGTGGCGATTTCCAATATTCTGGGAATCATGTTTGTGCTGCCGATTGGGGGCGGCGATATGCCGGTGGTGGTGTCGCTGCTTAACTCTTATTCGGGGATTGCGGCGAGTGTGGCTGGGTTCATTTTGATGAACAATATGCTGATTATCGCTGGTGCATTGGTGGGCGCGTCGGGGATTATTTTGACGCAAATCATGTGCAAGGCGATGAATCGATCCTTGGGTAGCGTGCTGTTTAGCGCGTTTGGTAGCGGTGGCGGAAGTGCTGCGGCTGCTGGGGTTGCTGGTAGTGCCACTGACAAAACTGTTCGCAGCATCAATCTCGAAGAAAGTGCGATGATGTTGGGTTATGCGCGATCGGTTGTAATTATTCCCGGCTACGGAATGGCTGTAGCACAAGCACAGCACGCCGTGCGCGAGTTAGCCGACGGTTTGGAAAAAATGGGTGTTGACGTGAAATACGCGATTCACCCGGTGGCTGGGCGGATGCCGGGGCACATGAATGTGCTGTTAGCGGAAGCAAACGTGCCTTATCCGCAGTTGTACGATATGGACGATATCAATCCGCAGTTTGACGAGACGGATGTGGCGTTGGTAATCGGGGCGAATGATGTGGTGAATCCGGCGGCGCGTCACGATACGGCGAGCCCGATTTACGGGATGCCGATTTTAGAGGTTGATAAGGCCAAACATACGATCGTGATTAAGCGCGGGATGAGTGCTGGTTTTTCGGGTGTTGACAATGAGTTGTTTTATAAGGATAAGACGATGATGTTGTTTGGTAGCGCTAAGGATGTGGTTGCCAAGTTGGTTTCTGAGGTGAAGCAGTTGTAGGATTTTGCAACAGCAGATTAAGGCGGATTAACGCTGACGATCAAACCCGGTTTCTTGTAGAAACCGGGTTTTTGTTTTGGGTTTGTTTTGGCGTTGTTTTATGCAATGCTAGCTTGGTTCAAATAGTCGCTGGAGATTGGTGTATGTGAAAATCCTTGTTCTTTGGCTGTTTGAAACCATTTTTCTGCTTCTGTGCGATCGGCTGCTACACCATCAGCACCGCACAGATAAATTCCTGCTAAGTTGTTTGAGGCAACACCATAGCCCTGCTCAGCGGATTTGATGTACCATTTAATTGCTTCTAATATCATCTTTTCTCGACCTAATCCTAAATGGTACATACTGGCAATTATGCACTGGGATTCAGCATTTCCCTGTTCTGCTAGCGCTTTTAACAAGCTAAAGGCTTGGGTATAATCTTGGGTATTAAAAGCGGCTAGACCTTTTTCTAAGTCAGGCATTAACGGTCATTAAGAAATTCAATATACTATAATAGCATTAAACCCAATCAGGAAACATTTCCATGAACCGGCAAAAAATACTCCTAGATCCAGTTTTACCGACTGAGGATGAAACAATAGATATCAAATTGTTGGATAAAATGCTAAATCTCAAGAGAGAAAATGGTGATTCTGAGACATCCAAAGTAAAACTTGTGGAAGTTGGCCGGGAAGCGATCGCACTTCCTGAATCGCTCTATCAATTGTTGTGTCAATCTGCACATTTAATGGCGGCTGGTAAAGCAGTGTCTTTAGTGCCAATTGAGCAAGATATGACTGTTGAAGAAGCTGCGACTTTGCTCAATGTGTCGCCAGAATTTGTAGTCAAATTGCTCGATGATGGGGAAATTGCCTATGGAAAAGTAGGAAACCAGCGGCGGATTAGTTTGGCAGGTGCGATCGCATATAAACAGCAGCGTAGTGTTAAGCGCCGCGAAATTCTCAAGGAATTAGCTCAGTTTAGCCAAGAAGAGGAATTGCATGAGACTAGAGTATACAGCTAGCAGGTTGATTCCTTATCCTGTGGTTTTGGATTCCTGCGTGATATTTCCTATGCACTTGCGCGATACGCTCTTTCGTGCTGCGGAGATTGGGCTGTATGATGTATATTGGTCGCAAGAAATTTTAGACGGTGCAACTCGCAATCTTGTTAATACTGGAAGGATGAAAAGTGAGAGAGCTGCGCGTTTTGAGGCTGCACTTAAAGAAGCTTTTCCTAATGCAATGGTTGAAGTTCCAGAGAATGTGATTCAACAGATGACTAACGATCCAGGCGATCGTCATGGGGAGCATCCCATTTTTGCTTTCAGATCGTGGACGGTTGCATCAGAATAATATATTTGGATCGTATTCAGTGCGAGCGTCTCGCTCGCGGTAGGGATCGCGAGCGAGACGCTCGCACTCCTAAAAAACGCTTTTTACCAAATTGGGATGCTCCCATCGTCATGTCGCTGCGGCTGCGGTAGTTGCTAAAGCTCAAGTTATTGTTACATCCAACCTGAGAGATTTTCCACGAGAGTCTTTAAATCCTTGGGGAATTACGGCTTTGCACCCCGATGTTTTTCTGAATCGTCTTTATGAAGTTACACCGGATTTGATGGCTAATGTAGTCTGGCAACAAGTTGAGGATTTGAAAAATCCCCCTCTGACTGTTGATGAATTACTTGTCAGGTTGAGGGAAGAAGTTCCGGTTTTTGCAGATCGGATTCAACGCTATTATCAGAATATTTCGTAGGTTGTACTTAAGGGCGATCGCTATGCAGCCAATTTTTGAATTCAGAAGGATCTGCTGTTTCAAAAAATAGTTCTAGCGCCTCGATTAGATTTCGTCGCGCTGCTTCTATATTGTCACCTTGGCTGGCAATATCAAGTTCCGGGCAAAGGGATATATATCCGTCGCCTTCTCGTTCAATAATTGCTGTAAACTGTTGTGTTGACTTCATAATTTGAAGTGGCGGACTGCCAAGCTCAAACAATTATAGTTTTATTTGGATATCATATCACATCGATAGCTCTTTTGTGGAGAGGGCGATCGCCCTATGCCATGCTAGCCTGGTTTAAATAGTCACGGGCGATCGGTGCTAGTCAAATATACCTGCGAGCGGAGATTTTTTAAATATAATGAAATCCTAAAGAATTAATAGAACTGCCAAAATTGTACTAACCTTAGAGCTAACGTCAATTAAATTAAAAAATTTTCAACTATGTCAGATAAACCTTTTAATATCCGCCAACTCAATGACCTAGATTATGACGAAGCAGAACCACTCCTGGAAGATTATCAGGAAACGCTAATCGAGCTATTTGTCAATTCTCCCGAAGGAGAAGAATACTGTAAAACTTATCCAGACGTTGGATTTTGGATCTCGCAGTTCATTTATTACGGTTTCGGCTATGAAGGTTTTACGCTGCCTCGCATGAAAGTGGAAGATGTGGCAACTGTAGTGGAAGAGTTGTTTCCCAGGAAAGTGAGTTTGCTTTCGCCGGAAGAAGGTGAAAATGCTATCCCGGAATTATTGGCGTTATGGCAATTTTTGAAGCGAGAATTTAAACTGCGAAATGCCACTTCAATTATCAAATACCTGCGGGATATCGAGCCGGAATTTAAGGAGATTATGGAAGATTCCTCTAAATTTGGATTTGCCAAATCCTTTGTAACGCTCGGTCATCAAGCAGGGTTTGATATAAGTACGGGGGAAGGTCTAACACAATTTCAGGAGATATATAATGCTAGCATTGCTCCTCTAATGGCAGCTAAAAACTCCGATACATCGGGATTTTCCAGCCAACCGATAAGTGGTAGTGCTGTGAATGGATCTACAGCAAGTAAAGAAAAACAAAAAAAAGCCAAAAATACGGCGGCTGAATCGAGAAAACGCAACCGCACTAAGAAAAAATGAGGTTTAGCAAGTATCTATCCTCACTTCACTCTTCTTCTGATTCTTCTCAGCATCTTGTTAGCTTCTTCCCTCCCGCGAAACTTCCAAACTAATAAATAACACATCAAACAAAACCCGAAAATTCCTAACACGATCGCACTTTCTTCCGGTGAGTTGGTAGTTCGATCGAACTTCCCACTCTTCGGACTTGCTTGGATGTTGTTAGTTCGTTCGACCGTGCGATCGCCCGCTGGCAAGTTAAAATTGTGTTGTTCGATCGCATTACTCTTTTTAAATGTGCGATCGACTTCTTGAAATGAATTCTGCTGTTGGCAATTTGTTAAGGATAATCCAATAAGGATAAAAATTAGAAAATAACAGCGCGATTTCACGATTTTTACCTCTATCTTATGGAGAAAGCAAATAATAAATCTAGGATTGACTCGCGGGAAAGCAGAAACCGGGTTTTTTGCGAAAATACTTCTTACACAGCCACAAATTCCCTGAAATACCCGATTTCTTTGGTTTGAGTGCGCGGCTGGAAATTGTTTTTTTCCAAAATACTTCGCACGCAGCTACAGATTATCTTAAAAAATCTGTTTGTTTGGTCTGAGTGCGTAATTCCTGCGAATAATTTCTACAATAGCGGTGTATGATTTTCTCGATCGCGCATTAATAAAATTCTACCATTTTTTCAATTGCAGCTACAGGTCGGGAATCAGTATTGCCAGAATTTGGCAGCGCCGAGGGCGATCGTACTGATTCAAACGCTATAATCTAGCTAATAGATTGCATTCAAATTCAGGTTAATTGCAGGCATTTGTCAGGATACGACAGTGCCGTATCCCTACCCGAATTGTTTGTAGGGACATGGCAGTGCCATGTCTTCCAACCGAACTTTATGTTATTCAATCTTAATTAGATAGCCAACAATGACACTCAAAGAATTAGAAAAACAACTCCTTGCCTTAACTCCCGGTGAAAAAACTCAGGCAATACAGCTATTAGTTCAAAGTTTAAGCAATACTTGGCAAGGAATCGAAAAAACTCCGGGCGTGTGTGGTGGCGATGCTAGAATCGCCAATACTCGCATACCTATTTGGTCGATGGTAAATTATCGCATTCTGGGTGCAAATGATGTGCGGATTTTGCAAGACTTTCCTCATTTGAGTGCAGCAGAGTTGGCGAATGCTTGGGCTTATTCTGAGGCACACCCAGAGGAAATTGAAGTAGCGATCGCTAGAAATGAGGCAGCCTAAAACATGGCGCGAATTTGCTATAATCTAGATAATATATTCCGGCGATCGTACTTATGACTATACAAGAATTAGAAACTCAAATCTCAACCTTAAATGCAGTTGATAAAGCTAAACTAATCAGCATCCTAACTCAAAATTTAAGCAACGGTTCTTTAGGCATTAAAAAAACTCCCGGTGTATGTGGAGGGGATGCCTGTATCGGCAATACTCGCATACAAGTTTGGGTACTTGTGGGTTATCGCCGTCTCGGATGCAGCGATGCTGAACTTTTGAAGTGCTATCCCCATTTGACGGCGGCTGATTTAGTCAATGCTTGGGCTTATGCTGATGCTTACCCAGAAGAAATTGAACAAGTAATCAAAGAAAATGAGGAAGCCTAAAACATGGCGCGACTTTATGCAGACAAACAGTATCCGTTGCCAGTAGTTGAGTTTCTTCGACCTTTAGGTCACGATGTATTAACAGTTCAAGAAGCCGGAAACGCAGGATTAGGGATTCCCGATGAGGATGTATTGGCTTTTGCTGTGAGTAATGAGCGAGCAGTTTTGACTCTCAAGCGATGGGATTTCATTCGACTGCATCGCTCACAACCCAACCATGCTGGTATTATCATTTGTACTCAAGATACCAACTGGGAAAGACAGGCGACCCGAATTAATGAGGCTATTTCTGCGATCGATACTTTGAACGGTAAATTGATTCGAGTTAACCGTCCTTCGACATGAAAAAAAGCCGATCGCCCAAACCCATCCTAAAATCTTATAATTAAATTCCCCATTTCTCCCAAGATTAGGTAAAATTATTGGCGTGTCTGAGGATAAACTATATGCGCTGGGTTCGATATATTGCGATCGCCATTATCAATGCTTTCGGTGTCGTCATCGGTATTATTTGGGTTGCAGTCCCCGCAACAGTGGCTCAACCTTCCCTAAACTACCAACTCGCAATCTCTGGGCGACAGCCAGACAGCGAAACTCCGCAATCCCTTTCGGAACTCTACAAAGTGCGCGATCGCCTCAAAGTACAATTAGATAACCTTGCCAAAACTCCCGACAGCACCCCGTTTTTCCTAGAACCTTGGAAACCAGAAATCCACCGCCAGCAATCCCAAACTCTGACGCAGCAACTCCAAAACGTTCAAATTCAGATTCAAATAGAAGAAAGAGCCAAATATAATTGGGACGATGCTGCTAAATTAGCCGCCCAAGCAGTCTTAATTGGACGCACTTCTAATCCTTCTTCTGCTACCTGGGAACAGTCCCAGCGGCTGTGGCAGTTGGCTATCAATACGCTGCGACTCATTCCTCACGATTCTTTTTTGGCCGATCGGGCGATCGACAAAACCATCGAATATCAAGGAAACCTCAGTGTCGCTACCTATGAAATGCAAGTCGCACGTTCTATTGAGAAAATTAGAGCCGAGGAAGAAGAGATAAGAGAGCGAGCCCGCAAAGAGCAAGAGAAAAAAGAGTTTGCTCGTCGAGAAATAGAGAGAAAAGAGCAAGAGAAAAAAGACTTAGCTAGAAAAGAGCTTGAAAGGCAAGAATTCCAAAGGCAAGAATTAGCCAGGAAAGAACTTGAAAGGCAAGAATTAGCCAGGAAAGAACTTGAAAGGCAAGAGTTTGAAAAGCAAGAATTAGCCAGGAAAGAACTTGAACAACAAGAATTCCAAAGGCAAGAATTAGCCAGGAAAGAACTTGAACAACAAGAACTTAAAAGACAAGAGTTAGCACAAAAAGAACTAGCAAAAAAAGAACTAGAAAGGCAAGAATTAGCACAAAAAGAACTAGAAAGGCAAGAATTAGAGAGAAATCAGCAAGCAACTTCTCAACCAACTCCTCAACAACCAACCGCAACACCAACTATCGCCCCAGTGACACCCGCCGCGTCGCCGTCGAACTTTTTCTTTGCGGGAGATACCAACAGAGACGGCCAAATTAACGAGCAAGACGAAGCCGGAAAAGAACAATGGTCTTTGTCCAGCGGCGCGCTAATTTTATTTAACGATCGCAATAACGATCGCGGCAAGATACCGACTTGGCAACAAACCAAAGTTAGCGCTCCCCGCCGCGCAGCAATGCTTTCTCAAGTTAACTTAACACTGTCTGAAAACTTCAAAACCTCTCAATTATTTATTACGGCTGACAGCATTGCTAGCCCTCACATCAGCGTTTTTCAGAAGACTGGCGACGGCTGGCAACCTGTAGATATATCCGGTGCTCAACCTCTAGTTTTCAGCACGGAGATTGTTTTAGGTGTCGAAGCAAAACAATTTGCCGATCGCAACTGGAACGGCAAAGTTAATCTTAAAGCAACTGCCCAAAACAACGGTCAAGAAATCGCCTCCACAACGATCCAAATGGGCGTTAGTCCTTGGATGATAGCGCCCAATACAGCACCAGTAACCGAAGTTACGGTCAGCGACAGAGGCTCGGCAAACAGCGAATTCATCTCCCAACTAAAACAAGCAGTAGAACCCACGGGCGCTCAAGTAAAAATTATCCAGGGCGATCGCACTTGGATGCAAGATACCCAGAAAAACGGATACGTTCAACTTCCCGAAAACTCCGAAATACGCCAGTTTAATGTAGCCCTAAAAAGCAATAGCAATCCAGCTATTAACAAGCCTGATAAATTAACTCAAGACCGGGATTTAAAAGTATTTAACATTGGCAATCCTCGCTCTTTAGACCCTATAACTCAGTGGTCTGACGGATACGGAAATTTGCAGGTGACACCGCCGATTCCCGGACACCCAATGGGTCGAGTTTATTACGGGAATTCGGGAAATGCTAGTTTTAATCCAGAGGTACTTGATTTTATTCAAGCTCAGAGAATTCAAGGCCCGCCAGTGGATATTGATACTTCTTGGCTTTTGACTCGCCAAGTCGATGAAATTATCAATTTTATTCCGAGTCAAACTCCCGGAAAATATGTAATGGCGATCGCCAGTCCAGAAGCAGGAGTTAAGCTGTTGGAAGAATTGGAGGGAAGAGGTTACGGCGATGTCACTATTAATCGCGGTTTGAGCACTAAAACAACAGTCAGCGCCGCCTTGCAAAATCGCGCTTTAATTCAACACAATCTCTATTTGCAAAAGCAGAAACTCAATCCGATTGTAGAGAAGTTGAAAAGAGAGTTTTTACTCGGAGACGACCAAATTATTCAAGTTCCGGTGATGTTTGGCTACAGCGGTTATGCTTGGTGGCCGAATATGGTCAATTCGGTGCCAGTTAACGGCAAGTTGTTAGTTTCAAATCCGCGCGGGCCAATGATTGACGGTGTAGATTACACTCAAGAAAGATTGCGCCAACTGCTGCTTCCTGCTGGCGTCAGCGTTAGTTTTCTGGATGACAGGTATTATCAAGAATTGAAAGGAAATGTGCAGTCGGCGACGAATACTGTGAGGAAGTCAGAAGAGCAGCCTTTTTGGCAGTCTTTGCCTAATAATTACTAATGGGTAATGAGGAATGGGGAATGGGGAATGGGTAATGGGTAATTTGTAGGTGCGGGTTCCACCAACAATACGCGCCTATAACTAACAATCTCATAAACCCGCCCCCACCCAACGGTAAATCGCAAGATACGTCTTTTTTTGAAGATACAATGGGTGGGTGTTACCAACAATCTATATTTAAAAGTAACTATCTCCTCAACCCGCCTTCCTATGCTAATATTTAGGAAAACTATGCTAGGAGTTTAACAAATGGCTACCCTGCAAATAGAAAATATACCAGAGGAATTGTACGCGAGACTGCAAGAGTTAGCCGCGGCTCAAAACCGCTCGATTAGCGCGTTTGCGATCGCCATTTTAGAAGCCGAGTTGTCAACAGAGACAAAACCCCTCTCAGGAAAACGTAAAAAGTCTGTAACAGAACTATTGGCAGAAATCAGCCGCCGTCGCGAGTCTCGTCCGGCGAATATGGGGATGATACTAGATAGTACCGCTTTAATTAGAGAGGATCGCGACAGATGACCAATCCAGTGAGGTGCGTAGTCGATGCTAGCGTGGGGATTAAGCAATTTATCCCCGATCCGCTGTCATCTAAAGTCGTTCAATTGTTTACCCATCTTGAAATTCCACAGACTGAAATATTTGTACCCGATCTGTTTTATATTGAGTGTGCAAATATTATCTGGAAGTATGTCCGTGCTGGACTTTACGCTGCTGCCGATGTTCCAACAGATTTAGCTAATCTTAGAGCTTTATCCTTGCGTGCAGTATCTACTGCTGAACTGATTTTAGATGCAACAAATATCGCCTTAAATTATGGAATTTCTGCTTATGATGGCAGTTACGTTGCTCTTTCACAGCAAGTTGACGCGCCTTTGCTAACTCTCGACCAAAAGCTAGTCAGAGCTTTAGCAGGCACATCTTATAATGTTCTATCGTTTAACGATTTCGATGTACCAACACCGCATTAGCCTTAGCTTTATAGGAAATTAATTCACTTGTTTATTCTTATTAGTAAAAAGATCGATCGCTATAATATAGATACGACATTCCCAGCAGCCAAACCGCTGATCAACTATGACACTAAAAGAATTAGAACCGCAACTGCTTTCCCTGACTCCGCCCGAGAAAGCTCAAGCAATACAGATATTAGCTCAAAGTTTAGCTAACACCTGGCAGGGAATTGAAAAAACTCCCGGTATAGTCGGCGGTAATGCCAGGATTGCCGGGACTAGAATTTGTGTTTGGGGATTGGTAGAGTCTCGTCGATTAGGTGCAACTGATGCTCAACTTTTAGAAGATTATCCGCATCTTAGTGCTAGCGACTTGAAAAATGCCTGGGCTTATGCTGAAGCATTTCCTGACGAGATTGAAGCAGTAATTAAGTTGAACGATATAGACTAATATCATGGCAGGTTTGTATGCAGATGAACAATCTTCCTTCTAACTTTTGCCTGACGCTCGATAATTAATCCGTGTATCCGTGTCAAAATCCGTGTCGTGCCTTCTTCCTTCTGCTAGATAATTTCAGTGCAGCCGATCGCACCAGTAACGTAAAATGTCTAAAAGCGGTCTTTCTAAAATAAATTTAGCCTTATGAGCGACGAACAGGAAAAAAATCAAATTTTGACTCAGCAACCGGAAACAATTTCTCCTACCAGCGATGAGCTCGATCGCACTGCAATTGTCAGCGCTGATTCAACTTCCGAACCCGCAGAAACTCCGGTTGAAATTGCCGCGCCCGAAGATATTTCAACCGCAATGGATGAAGCCGAAACAATTCCAATTGCCGCCGATATCGCGCCGGAAACAACTCAACCTGCAAGTTATCCGCCTCCAATAATTCAAACGGCGAGTCTCGAACCGAAACCAGCTCGAATTTGGCAAATCTTGGCAGTTTTTCTCAGCGGAATGTTAGTCGGTTCCGTGCTCAGTCTCGGCAGTTTGCTAGCGTGGAGAATGTATCAGGAAAGAGCGAACATTCAAATCAGACTGCCCGCTGACGTACCCCTCCCCCAAAGCCCTCCGCCTGTGGCAGCAGCGCCCGCCAACCGCCTGCCCGGAGTTCCCCCAGCACCAAGCACGGCACGGCCATCAGCAACCGCCCCGTCGCCCATTCCCACTCAAATACCCTCCCTGTCTGCGGTTCCGCAACTTGCTTCGCCGTCGCCGCTGCCTTCTCCTTCTCCCGCTGCGGTAGAAACTCCTGTAACGGAGCGAGTTAACTTTCAAGCCGGTGCTACGGGAACTACTCTGAGCAATAGTTTGCGAGCCAACAAATCCAAGCGCTACTTGCTAGAATGCAATAGCGGCCAAAGCATGACAGTAAAGGTTCAAGAAGGTGATGTTAGCGCAGCAATTATTGCTCCTAACGGTGAAAAAGTGGGCACTGCAAATAGCACAAGTCAGTGGCAAGGTCAACTAGCCAGCAGCGGCGATTATACTATTGAAATTTCCGGCGATCGCCAAGCAAACTACGGTGTTAGAATTGAAGTCAAATAGCAAGTATAATTGTATCGGGGGGTAGTTAAAAAATACATAAACTCGCCCTGGTTGCCAATTACAAATTACCCATTACTAATTACCAATGATCGCACAAGTATCTCCAAGCATCTACGAAGCAAAAACCCAAGAAATTGCCAAAGAAATCCTGAAGGCAACTCAAGACAAAAAGCGCTCTTTTTTCGGCCAACTGCAAGACCAAATGCGCTGGGACGACAAACTGATGGATTGGGCAATGGCCAGCCCCGGACTGCGGGTGCAATTGTTTAGATTTATTGACTGTTTGCCCGCCCTGCGCAGCAAGCCGGAAATTGCCCGCCACTTGCAAGAATACCTGACCGCCCAAGAGGTAGAATTGCCCGAAGCTTTGAAAAAATTGCTCAATTTTACTAACGCTGATTCGATTCCCGGACAATTGGCGGCGACAACGGTTGCGCCTGCTGTGGAAACTTTGGCGCACAAGTATATTTCTGGGGAAAATATCAAGCAGGTTGTTAAAACTTTAGAGCGGCTTCGCAAAGATAAAATGGGTTTTACAGTTGACCTTTTGGGGGAAGCTGTGATTACTGAAACTGAGGCGCAAATTTATCTTAACCGCTATTTGGAATTGATGGCGGAATTGAGCAATGCAGCGAAGAATTGGTCGCAGGTAGATGCCATAGACAAAGCTGATGGTGAAACTTTGCCGCGAGTGCAAGTATCTGTCAAATTAACCGCTTTTTATTCTCAGTTTGACCCGTTGGATGCTAAAGGCAGCGAGGAGAAAGTCAGCGAGAGAATTCGCATTTTACTGCGTCGCGCGAAGGAGTTGGGGGCGGCCGTTCACTTTGACATGGAACAGTACGCCTACAAGAGTTTAACTCTCAGCATTCTCAAAGAGTTATTGTTAGAGGAAGAGTTTCGCGATCGCACGGATGTGGGAATTACCATGCAAGCATATTTGCGCGACAGCAAACAAGATTTGCAAGATATTGTTAGCTGGGCAAAATTGCGCGGAAATCCGCTAACAGTGCGTCTGGTAAAAGGTGCTTACTGGGATCAGGAAACTATCAAAGCGATGCAGAAAGATTGGCCGCAGCCTGTCTACAATGACAAAGTTGCGACAGATGCCAACTTTGAGGAAATGACGCAGTTGCTGCTAGAAAATCACGAATATTTGTATGCCGCAATTGCTAGCCACAACGTTCGATCGCAAGCGAGGGCGATCGCCATTGCCGAAACTCTCAATATACCGCGCCGCCGCTTTGAAATGCAGGTACTGTACGGCATGGGCGACAAATTGGCTAAGCTTTTAGTCGATCGGGGTTATCGCGTCCGAGTCTACTGCCCCTACGGCGATTTGCTGCCGGGAATGGCATATTTGATCCGCCGTTTGCTGGAAAATACCGCCAACAGTTCCTTTATCCGGCAAAGTTCCGAAGAAATGCCGATCGACCAATTGTTAGCCGCGCCAGTAGCTAATGGAAATGACCAGCTAGTTTACAGCAAAGTATTTCCCAACGTCGCCGATACAGACTACGCCAATACCGAATTGCGGCAACAAGCAGAAACAGCCATCAAATCAGTACGGGGTATCTTAGGACAAACCTATTTACCCCTAATTAACGGCGAATATCAAAATACCGAAACCACAGTCAATTCCCTCAACCCTTCCAACCCCGCAGAAGTAGTTGGTAAAATCGGATTGCTTTCCGAAGAACAAGCAAAACTTGCCCTGCAAGCAGCCAAAGATGCCTCTCTCGGTTGGCGAAAAACCCCCGTCAGACAGCGCGCCGGCGTCCTGCGAAAAGCAGCAGAACTGATGGAAAAAAGACGGCACGAACTGTCAGCTTGGATGGTGTTTGAAGTCGGAAAACCTGTCAGAGAATGCGATGCCGAAGTTTCCGAAGCTATTGATTTTTGCCGCTACTACGCCGACGAAATGGAACGGTTGGAACAAGGGCAAAATTACGACATAGCCGGAGAAACCAACCGCTACAGCTATCAGCCGCGCGGCATTTCTTTGATTATTTCCCCTTGGAATTTCCCCCTAGCAATTCCTGTCGGCATGACAGTTGCATCGCTGGTTGCAGGTAACTGCACTTTGCTCAAACCTGCGGAATTTTCCTCAGTAATTGCCGCAAAAATCACAGAAATTTTGCTAGAAGCCGGCATTCCCAAAGGCGTATTTCAATACGTGCCGTGCAAAGGTTCAACGGTGGGCGCTTACATGGTGAAACATCCCGACGTTCACATGATTACTTTCACCGGTTCTCAAGAAGTTGGCTGTCGGATTTATGCCGATGCCGCGATTTTGCAGCCGGGGCAGAAACACCTGAAACGAGTAATTGCTGAAATGGGCGGCAAGAATGCAATTATTGTCGATGAAAGTGCCGATTTAGACCAAGCAGTTGCAGGCGTTGTTTATTCGGCATTTGGATATAGCGGTCAAAAATGTTCCGCTTGTTCGCGAGTAATTGTGGTCGAATCGGTGTACGATAACTTTGTGGCAAGATTGGTAGAAGCCACGCGATCGCTCAATGTCGGCGCAGCAGAAAATCCGGGCACTCAAGTTGGGCCTGTAATCGATGCCACCGCCCAGTCGCGCATCCGCGAATACATTGAAAAAGGTCGCGCCGAAGCTAAGATAGCCTTAGAAATGCCTGCACCGGAAACAGGTTACTTCGTCGGGCCCGTCATTGTTACGGAAGTATCGCCGACAGCAACTCTCGCCCAAGAAGAAATTTTCGGCCCGGTTTTGTCGGTGATTCGGGCCAAGAATTTCAGCGAAGCGATTACCATTGCTAACGGCACTAATTTTGCTTTAACTGGCGGATTGTATTCTCGCACACCTTCGCATATCGATCGAGCCGCATCCGATTTTGAAGTCGGAAACCTGTACATCAATCGCGGAATCACCGGCGCTGTGGTATCGCGGCAACCCTTTGGAGGATTCAAACTTTCGGGAGTTGGTTCCAAAGCTGGCGGCCCGGATTATTTGCTGCAATTCCTCGAACCCCGCACAATAACCGAAAATATTCAGCGGCAAGGTTTTGCGCCGATTGAAGGAGTAGACTAGAAAACCTATTGGTAGGGTGCGCCGGGCGGTGCACCTTACTAAACAATTTTATATAAAATAAGTTATTGCACAAATGCAAATCACTAAAAACAGCAATAAAGTGCATCCTTTTCATGCAATGCCTCCCAAGGGACTGCGAGTTGTAATTGTCATTTTATTAGTTCTTGGCATATTCTTTCGCTTCGCCAACCTAGGACAGAAAGTTTACTGGATAGATGAAAGTTACACCTCCCTGCGGATATCTGGCTATACAGAAGCTGAGTTTATTCAGCAAGTAGGTGACGGTCAAATTCGGGACATTAAATACTTACAAAAGTATCAGCGGACTAATTCCGAAAAAAGCGTAGTCGATACTGTAAAAGGATTAGCATTAGAAGAACCTCAACTCGCCCCGCTGTATTTTGTAGCGACGAGATTCTGGGTGCAACTGTTCGGCGATTCAGTGGCTGTAACTAGAAGTATGTCGGCAGTTTTTAGTTTGCTAGCATTGCCTTGTATGTATTGGCTGTGCTTAGAATTATTTGAGTCCTCGCTGACAGCTTGGTTGGCAGTTTCATTACTAGCTGTATCGCCTTTTCAAATAGTTTACGCTCAAGAAGCTCGACCTTACAGCTTGTTTATATTAGTAGTTTTACTCTCAAGCGCAACTTTGCTGCGGGGGATGCGGCTAAAAACTAACAGCAGTTGGGCACTTTATGCAGCAACAGTAGCACTGGGATTTTATTCTCACCTATTATTTGCAATGGTGGCGCTAGGGCATGGAATCTATGTAGGAATTATAGAAAAATTGCGGTTTAACAAAACTGTTATTGGCTATTTGCTAGCATCAATTGCTGGATTTATTGTTCTATCTCCATGGACTATAGTTTTTATAAAAAACTCCCACAATGCCAGTCAAAAAACAGTATGGCTGTCTATAAGAATGCCAGTATTAGAATTAATGAAAAACTGGGTTTTGAACATTAGTCGTCAATTTTTAGATGTGGGATATTACTCGGATTTGCCGCGATTATATTTGATATTAACCCTGCCTGTTATTTTAATGATTTTAATAATTGTTGGCTATTCTTTTTATTTGCTTTTAAATCAGACACCAATGCGTGTTTGGTTGTTTGTTGTGACATTGATGTCCGTGACAGTAGCGATTTTCTTACCAGCAGACTTAATTTGGGGAGGGATTCGGTCTATCAACACTCGTTACATGATTCCCTGTTATTTAGGAATGCAGATATCTGTTGCTTACCTGCTGGCTGAAAAAATTACATCTCCTACAGTGAAAGTCCAATTCCAAAAGCTGTGGAGGCTGGCTATGGCTGCTTTGCTTTCTATTGGAATTATATCCTGTAGCATTTATTTGTCATCAGACTCTTGGTGGAATAAAGACCGCTCTTATATTAACATCCCGATCGCCCGCACAATCAACTCAGCTTCTCGGCCATTACTCCTAACAGACTTGTGGGTGTATAGTGTAGATACGATCGGCAATTTACTCGGTCTGAGTTACTTAATCAATTCCCCAGCTAAATTTTTAGTATTGCCACCTAAAATTGTTAAAATTCCCCAAAATTTTAACGAGATTTTTGTGTACCTCCTTTCCCCTGAATTAAAAACTGAAATAGAAAAAAATACTCCTTATGAAATCCCAACTATTTACACTCTAAAAAATCAAGATATAATTTTGAGTAAATTGCGAAAAAAGTGAATTTTGGTTGGAAAAATACGTTTTAATGTTCCCCGAAAATGCTTGGGTTTTCTGATAATCGCTGTATTAGTTATTGGTGTATTTTTTCGCTTCGCAAATCTCGATCGCAAATTTTACTGGATCGACGAAACATATACTTCTTTGAGAGTTTCTGGCTACACCGAAGCCGAAATGCTCAAATAAATTTCGTACCAGCAAATAATCTCGCCCTCGGATTTACAAAAATATCAGCAGATAAATTCCGAAACAAATTTAACTGACACGCTGTTGGCATAATGATGCTAGCTTTAGTCGGCTATGCCCTTTATTTTCTGTGCCGACATACACCAAAACGGGTGTGGTTATTGATATTGTTGTTAATTGCAACAACCGCTATATTTTTAGCCGTACCCGATATACTTAAAGGCGGGAGGCGATCGGCAAATCCGCGATATTTAGTTCCTTGTTATGTGGGGATTCAGCTAGCAGTAGCTTACCTGCTGTCTGCCAAAATTAGCAACTATTTTGATAACTTCAAACAGCAAAAACTGTGGAAAATCGTTATAGTTACACTGTTTTCTGTAGGTATCATATCCGCTGGAATTAGTTCTGGGGCCGATAGTTGGTGGAATAAAGGCAGCGGTTGGCTGCGGGCCGAATTGGAAGTAGCTGAGACTGTCAATCAAGCCCGAAATCCCCTAATTATCAGCGATGCCAATATCGCATATATCATGCCTTTAAGTTATCACCTGGAACCAAAAGTCAAACTGCTAATAGAACCCCGCTGTTACACTTCTTGCTATAAAAATCGAGAATTGGTACTGAAAAAACCGCCAGCCCCGAAAATTCCCGGCGATTTGGGCGAGTTGTTTTTATACAGACCGTCCTCAGCTTTGCGATCGGCAATTCAGCAGCAAAACTATCAAATAGATCCGGCTGACGCTAATGTTGAGCTCAATCTCTGGAAAATTACCAAAAAGTAATCGGAAAGGATTAAGGAAAAAAAAACCCGCTGCTTGCCAAAAAATGTCTTGTTCACCGCGACATACGGCCCAGAAACGGGGTTTTTGGGAGTATGTCGCGAGTATAGTTCAATAGGGCTGCTTTTCGGGGTAAGCTAGAAGTTAAGAATCAAAAAATAACATCAAAAATCTACAATCTACAATGACAGTCACTGAAACCTCCAACATTCGCAAACTGCTGTGCGATCCAGACTTAGGGCTGATCCCTCACCTAGAAAAGTCCCTGAAAGACTTGCACTCATCTGCGATCGCCAACGGAGAGAAATTCAAGGTAGAACCTTACGATATAGAACTCAAAAGCTGCCACACCCAGAAGCATCCCAACGACCAAAAACCCCTCGTCACCCAGTCAATGTTAATCAAAATCCCTCTAACTGGGAAAGTTCAAGACAAGATGGAACTATATCTGATCGCAACTGAGTTGCAGAACCAAATCGACTTCAAAATTATCGACTGGAGTGCCTTAGAACGCCGCCAATACGACATTCACGGCATCCCTTTAAAGCAGCCCATCACCAAAATAGACGGCCAGATGAATTACGAGTTAGTATTCGATCGACCAAACTACTGCTGCATCACCCTGTGCCGCCAATTTGACTTAACTTACGCCGCCAATTTTTAATACCAATTCTGAAAAGTAGCGATAGAGATAGATTGTACGCAAGCATTTGTAGGGACACGGCAATGCCGTGTCCGGCGCGGGGAGTAGGACACGGCTGTTATCAATTACCAATTCGCTATTATATCTATTCCGGCTGCGCCGGAATGATATAGAGGACACGGCAGTGCCGTTTCCCTACGCCAGATTAATTGTAGGGACACGGCACTGCCGTGTCCTGATTTTGGGTTATATTAATTCCGATGCAACCGGAATTGATATAACCAATTAATTCAAACCGCTCGATTGGCAGTTTCTGCAAGAATCCTCTTAATTTGGGCTGGAGTCAGATTTGGATTAGCCTGCAACATCAAAGCTATTACCCCAGCTACGTGCGGCACTGCCATTGAAGTACCCGCAAAATATCGATAGGGAATCCCCGGTTCAGAAAGCGGCACAGTTGAATAAACGTCACCAGAATCCGCCCTGCCGCCGTCGCCGCCCGGAGCAACAAAATAATTGATCGCCTCCGTTCCCGCGCGGTTAGAATAATCCGCAAACAAGCGATTTCGGGTAACAGCACCGACAGCAATTCCTACCTCCCCAGCAAACCGAGCCGGATAATCTACTTGTGGGCGAGCATCATTTCCCGCCGCCGAAATCACGATCGCGCCTTTAGCTTCAGCGGCTCGAATAGCATTCAATTCTTGATCGTTCAACTGGAGGCCGCCCAAACTCACATTAATTATCTTTGCTCCATTTGCCACCGCATAATTAATCGCATTAATTTCATCCCTAATTTTCCCCACCCCCGCCTCATCGAGTATTTTCAAAGGCATAATCTTCGCAGTCGGAGCCGTTCCAGTAATCCCCACCCCATCTTTTTTCGCAGCAACTAAACCCGAGATGTGAGTGCCGTGATTGTTATCGTCCATCGGGTCATTATCGCTGTTGACAAAATCCCATCCCCGAAAATCGTCCACAAAGCCATTGTTGTCATCATCAACCCCGTTGCTAGCTTTATTTCGACCGATCGCATCAACACCGGTTTCCCCCGCATTGCTCCAAATATTCCCGGTCAAATCCGGGTGATTGTAGTCAACTCCGCTGTCGATAACTGCCACCACAATGCCGTCTCCAGTCAAGCCCTGGGCCCAAACTTCTGGAGCTTTAATTAAATCTCTGCCCCACTCGTCGCCGCCCAAGTCGGGAACGTCAGGAAAAGTTGCAACACCCTCAGCTTTAGCAACTGCGGCGGCGGCATTCACCAAACCAAAGCCGAAACGAGTGTCAAAACCTTGCAAGTTGCTCGCATTGTTATCAGAAACAGTTGCAGGGGTTGCAGACAGATTTAAGGTAAAGTTTGTACTGCCTTGGTATTGATAAACTCGGACAAAGTAAGTTCCTGCTGCCAAAGCGTTGAGGTCGATCGACTCCGGCGATAAATCCGATTCTTGAGAAGAAGCAATAATATCGGTGAAGTCAATAGAATTGTCGCCGTTAATATCTTTAATTACAGCCACGTCAACATCTGCCGTCAAACCGCTGACACTTAATTTAAAGTCGCTAATTGCAGGCAAAGTAAAGCGGTAAAGGCCGTCTGGCCGGGCGTTGCTAACCGAGTCTGCGATCGTTTGAGTGCCGCCCAAAACGCCTAAATCGCGAGCTCGATCCAGTTGGTTGCCCAATACGGTAGTTGCAGAGATGAATGTATCGGCGAGGTCTTGTGGAGATGCGTTGGCTACCAAGCCTAAAATAGCATTGGATTGGCGAATTTTAATTAATGTATTGGAAATACCGGGGGCGATCGAGATTTCTTCGAGAATCAAGTCAGCTTCGGTAAGGTTGTCAGTCAGTCCGATCGAATCCACAAAACTGTTAAAGTCAGTAATAATGTCTGCCGCGGCCGGATCGGAGACTGCGGAGTTGCTGCGGAGGACAAAGGTATCTGGGCCCAAACCCCCTGTCAGCGTATCTTTGCCCGCATCGCCCACTAAAACGTCGCTACCGCCGCCGCCGTCGAGGGCGTCCCCTCCCTTACCTCCCTGCAAGGTATCGCTGCCGAAATCGCCAAACAGGAAGTCATTGCCGACACCGCCGTTGAGCAAATCGTTGTCCGCACCTCCGAACAGCGTATCGGAATTGCTGCCGCCGAGAATGCGATCGTTACCATTATCACCGCTGATGCGATCGGCATCCGACGAACCGACAATAAAATCGTTACCTCCGAGGGCAAAAAGTCCGTTAGGATAAGGAGTCAAAAAGCCAGGAGTCAAGGCGAAACTGTTGGGGCTATCATCTAAAAGATAGGAAACACCGTCAGAGCTCGGGCCGGCCATAGAAATTTACTCCTTAAGTACGATCGATCTAAATTTTAGATTTAAAACATGAAATTGTGGTTAAGGAATCTACAATCCCAAATTCACTAATCAGGAGCGGAAAATGGGAAAACAACACTTGCATCGAATTCAGAATTTTTTCAACCTCGCGAAAGCGCGTTTAAAGCCTTATTTGCGCTATTTGATTCTGGGCGGGACGTTTTTATTTATTGCCCAAGCTTTGTTAACTCACTGGCGAGAAGTCGCGAATATCCGAATTCGAGCCGAAAGTTTTCCGTTGCTGGCGATCGCCCTCGGCGTCACTTTATTTTCTCTAATTTTTGTCGGCTGGGTGTGGATGTTGATTTTGCGGGAATTCCGCCAACCTGTAAATGCGGCGTGGGCGATTCAGGTTTTTCTCAAAACTAATATTGCCAAGTATTTACCGGGGAATATTTGGCATTTTTGGGGTCGAATATTGGATGCCAAAAAGGCGGGCCTTTCGCCTAAAGTTGCTACTCTCAGCGTGTTGTTAGAACCGCTGCTGATGGCTTCTGCAGGCGTTTTGATTGGCTTGCTGTGTTTTGATAAAATCAATTGGTTTTTGCGGATTGTCGGTTTTGCTGCTATTTTAACGGCGATTCATCCCCGAATTTTAAATCCGATCGTTCTCTTTGTAGAGCGGTTGAAATTATCAAAGAATAATGGAGAAAATTCAAAGACTGAGGAGGCTGCGGGCGAGGCACTCAATTTTCGTGCAGAGTCTAGCTCAAATATAGCGAAAAAAACATCTAATGTCAAGTCCCGCCGCCAAATTAATTTGCCAATTAAACGCTATCCTTTAGTGCCGTTAATCGGACAAATGTGTTTTATCGGATTGCGGGGCTGCGGTTTTTTGCTAACTGTAACGGCTTTAACTCCGGTGAACTTTAGCAATATTCCCAACTTGTTAGGTGCTTTTTGTTTTGCGTTTGTTGTCGGTTTAGTCGTACCGGGTGCACCGGGGGGAATGGGAGTATTTGAAGCAACGGCGATCGCCCTGCTGTCCGATCGCTTTTCTACGGGTATAATTCTGAGTGCGGTGGCTTTGTATCGGATAATTAGCATTCTGGCGGATGTTTCGGGTGCTGCTTTAGCGAAGATCGATCGCCAGCGCGATCGGGGAATTAAAAATAGGTGAATTTGTATTGTGTAATATCAATTCCGGTTGTATGGGAATTAATTTTACCCGAAATCAGGACACGGCAGTGCCGTTTCCCTACAATCGATCGCGGTAGGGAAACGGCACTGCCGTGTCCTCTATATCATTCTGCGCGACATGAAACGCTGCGTACATAGACAGCCGATGCTACCGGACAGGATCTGTACCGCTAATTATACCGATTCTTTCTTAAAGTATTCATAAATTTAGATTGCTTATTTCAGTAATTTTACGGAAGAAACAGCCGCTTGTTAAAGCAAAAAACTCAACATTTCCACGGTTGCTAAAACTGCGCCCAAAGCATAAGCTTGCATAAAGCATTTTTAACAATCAGAAAGAATATGAAAGCGATCGCGTTTATTGACAAGAGTGTATCTGACTATCAAATCTTGGCTGCCGGTGCAATTTCGGGAACGGAAATTGTATTGTTAGACACCGCAGCGGACGGGATCGAACAAATTAGTTTAAGATTGCGCGATCGATCTTTTGAAGAAGTTCATATTATTTCCCACGGGGCGCCCGGATGCTTGCAATTGGGAAATACTCGGTTGAGTTGGGAAAATTTGGGCGGGCTGAAAGCGCAAATCGAAATGTGGGGGCGGGAGCTCGCAGCAAATGCGGAAATTTTGATTTACGGGTGCAGGGTGGGTGCAGGGGCGATCGGGCGATCGTTCGTGGAAAGATTGAGCGAGTTAACAACAGCAAAAATTGCCGCTTCTGCCACTTTCACCGGGAGCAAAGAATTAGGTGGAGACTGGGAATTAGAAGTAAAAACCGGGAAAATAACAGCGCCCAAAGCCTTCGATCCAGAAGTAATGGCAGCTTACAGCCACATTTTAAATCTCTTCTCGCCAGCTACCACTTATAGCATAGGAGGCTTAGATCCTCGGTCCGTCGTGGTAAACGACTTTAATAGTGACACTTTCCCTGACTTGGCTGTGGCGAATTATGGCTCCAACAACATTTCAATTTTGCTGGGAAATGGTACGGGTAGCTTTAGTCCTGCTACCAACTATGATGTGGGTTCAGAGCCGAGTTCAGTTGTAGTCGGCAGCTTTAATAACGATACTTTCCCCGACTTGGCTGTAGCGAATCGTGGCTCCAACAACATCTCCATTTTCCTGGGAAATGGTACGGGTAGCTTTAGTCCTGCTAGCAACTATAACGCGGGGTTCACTCCCACCTCAGTTGCAGTGGGCAACTTTAATAACGATAGTTTCCCCGACTTGGCTGTGGCGAATTCTGGCTCCAACAACATCTCTATTTTATTAGGAAATGGTACGGGTAGCTTTAGTCCTGCTACCAACTATGACGTGGGAGCATATCCCACCTCAGTTGCAGTGGGCAACTTTAATAACGATACCTTCCCCGACTTGGCTGTGGCGAATTATCAGTCCGACAACGTCTCAATTTTGCTAGGAAATGGTACTGGTAACTTTGGTGCTGCTACCAACTACAACGCGGGAGCATCTCCCACCTCAGTTGCAGTGGGCAATTTTAATAACGATAGTTTCCCTGACTTGGTTGTAGCGAATTATGGCTCTAACGACATCTCCATTTTCCTGGGAAATGGTACTGGTAACTTTGGTGATGCTATTAACTATTACACAGGGCTCAATCCCACTTCAGTTGTAGTGGGTAACTTTAATAACGATACTTTCCCCGATTTGGCTGTGACGAATCGGGGCTCCAGCAACGTCTCAATTTTGCTGGGAAATGGTACTGGTAGCTTTGGTAATGCTACTAACAACTCTGGCTTTGGGTCAAATCCCCTATCAGTTGCAGTAGGTAACTTCAATAACGATGCATTCCTCGACTTGGTTGTGGGGACGGAGAGTTATAGCAACAATATTTCAATTCTGCTTGGTAGACTATCTGTAAGTTTCGGCGCGGCCAATTACACGGCTACCGAAGCGAGCGGAACAACATTTGTGAATATTCCTGTCACTCTCAGCGGCGTCCCAACTGAGGACGTGACTGTATATATCAAGCCTGCTTCTGCACCTGGCGGCAGTGGCACGCTCACTTATGGTTCTGACTTCACCGTAGGTGAATATCCCTTTTTCCCCGCAGGAACCACTGACCTCACCCAAAATTTTCAAGTCGCTGTTTATAACGATTACTTACCTGAAACAGATGAAACATTTGTCTTTGAATTTGATACAGATACAATGCAAGGTGCGGGTGCAGGGACAATTTCACAAACTACGCTGACTATTCCAGCTAACGGCACCATATCCTACGGAGTTGGTGGTAGCTATCCAATATCTGAAGGCAACACAGGCTCTGCTTACGCTAGCTTCATGGTTGGTCACGGCGCATTCAATGACAATGGCTTCACCAGTACCATTGACTATACGATTACAGGAACGGCTGATAGCACTACGGACTACACTGGCGTCACTTCCGGTACTCTCAGCTTCCTTCCCGGTGAAGTATATAAGGAGATACCCCTCAATATTATCGGAGATACTTCGATCGAACCTGATGAAACTATTACCGTCACCATATCAAATCCCCGCATTACAAGTCCTGTTGCCGCCCCCGATCCTGTAATTGATGTTGCTAGCTATACGCTGACAATTATTAACGACGACTTTCCAGACATTACCGTAAATCCGATCGCCGGATTGAACACCACAGAAGCCGGAGGAACGTCAACTTTTACCGTCGCACTCAACTCGCCTCCAACTGCGCCAGTCTCGATCGGCTTAACCAGTTCCAATCCCGCCGAAGGAACGGTTTCTACTAATAGTTTGACCTTCGATCCAACTAACTGGAGTATTCCGCAAACAGTAACAGTAACTGGTGTTGACGACAGCGCAGCCGACGGCCTGCAAACTTACACTATTGTCACCGCCCCTGCTACCAGCGCTGACACCGATTACAACAATCTCAATGCGGATGATGTCACCGTCACCAACTCCGACAACGAAACAGCAGGAATTACCGTCAATCCGACATCGGGATTAGTTACAACAGAAGCGGGCGGTACTGCTAATTTTAATCTAGTTTTGAACACGCAGCCGATCGCCCCCGTGACGATCGACTTAACCAGTGACAATTCCGCAGAAGGAACGCTTTCTACTAATAGTTTGAGCTTCACTCCGGCTAACTGGAATTTACCGCAAACTGTCACTGTAACCGGTGTTGACGATCGCATTGCTGACGGATCTAGCACTTATCAAATTATCACGGCTGCCGCTACCAGTACCGACAGCAACTACAGCAGTCTCAATTCTCCCGATGTCACCCTCACCAATACCGACAACGATACCGCAGGCGCCAGCATCAGTAACAACTCCACGACAGCCACAGAAGGCGGTGCGGTGGGAAGTTACAGCTTTCAGTTAAATTCACAGCCGATCGCACCTGTTACAGTTAGTTTTAATACGGGAAATCAAATCGATGCGATCGCCCCAATTGTCTTTGACAGCACCAACTGGAATGCGCCTCAAACCGTTACTGCAACTGCAAAAGATGACGCGGTTGTCGAAGGCGCGCATACGGGTTCGATCGCCCATACAGTCACCAGTACCGATCCTAAATATAACGGAATGGCGATCGCACCCGTCAGCGTGGCGATCGCCGATAACGACATCCCACCGACTCCGACTCCGACACCAGCAGTAACGCCGACTCCTACGCCAGCAGTAACGCCGACTCCGACACCAGCAGTAACGCCGACTCCGACACCAGCAGTAACGCCGACTCCGACACCAGCAGTAACGCCGACTCCTACGCCCAATAACGAAAGTGCGATCGTCAGTTTTTCCCAACCGATTTACTCAGTAAATGAAAGCAGATTGTCGATCGTTCCCGCAACTATTAGTTTGACTCGCAGCGGCAATCTCAGCAATTCTTCTGAAGTACAAATAACTTATCCGATTGGTTCGGCAACTTGGGGTACAGATTGGAACATTCCCCCCAACTTTTCACCTGTTGTTACCTTCAATCCTGGCGAAACCAGCAAAAGTTTTACCGTTAATATTTTACCGGATAACTTGACTGAAGGTACAGAAGAATTGACCTTCGGAATAACGGGCGATTTCAATCCAAATATAAGTTCCCAAAATACGGCAACGCTGCGAATTTTAGATGCGGGTACTGCGTCAAATTCTCCGACTCCAACACCCGATCCGGCACCGACACCAACGCCGTCAAATACCCCAACTCCAACACCCGACATTACACCCACACCAACACCATCAAATTCTCCAACGCCAACACCATCAAATTCTTCGACACCAACACCAACACCGACACCAACGCCGTCAAATACCCCAACTCCAACACCCGACATTACACCCACACCAACACCGTCAAATTCTCCGACGCCAACACCGTCAAATTCTCCGACACCAACACCAACCCCGTCAAATTCTCCGACGCCAACACCCGATATTACACCCACACCAACACCGTCAATTTCTCCGACGCCAACACCAACACCGTCAAATTCTCCGACACCAACACCCGATATTACACCCACACCAACACCGTCAATTTCACCAACACCAACACCATCAAATCTCCCCAACAATCCACCAATACTCAACAAAAATCCGATTGCGACTCCGTGGAACTATAGCACCTTCCGAGTCAGCAATTCATCGCAGTTTGAATATCAAGTTCCATCCGCTGCTTTTATCGATCGCGATCGGGGAGATACCCTAACTTATTCAGCTACCCTACAAAACGGTCAACCTTTACCGAGTTGGCTCAATTTCAACCCCAATACCCGCACTTTTAGCGGTACAACTTCGACGTTGCAATCGCTGGAGATTAAACTAACTGCCACCGATAAAGCAAGGGCAAGTGCGAGCGATAAAATATTACTGAATGTCACTCCTAGCGGTGTGTTAATTGACAGCTACATTGCCGGGGCAACTCTGTTTTTAGATGCCAACAAAAACAGCATTCTCGACGCTAACGAACCATTTACAACTACGGGAAGTAGCGGTGAATTTGAGCTAGATATTCCCTTTGAAATATTCGACACCAACAAAAACGGCGAACTCGATCCGAGTGAAGGAAATTTAGTCGCGATCGGCGGCACAGATACAGCTACCGGTTTGCCTTTAGAAACTCCGGTTACTGCCCCTAGCGATGCTACCGTCGTCACCTTATTAACCAGTTTAGTTGCTGATTTGAGAGATCGGGGAACTGACCCGGAAATTGCGCTCGATCGAGTGCGATCGGCCCTGGCTTTGCCTGCTAATATCGACCTTTTAAATTTCGATCCTATCGCCGCGACAAACACCAACCAACCGGGCGGGGTTGAAGTTTTGGCAGCAATGGTAAAAGTGCAAAACTTCATCACTCAAACTGCTAATTTGATTGCCGGTGCTTCCACAGCTTCGATGGCAGCAATTACTCAGGAAGTTGTCAAGGCAATTGGCGATCGCATTCAATCTAACAGCGCTCTCAATTTGAGCAGTGCCAATACTTTACAGCAAATTATAGAACAAGCAGCAGGGAAAATGCGGGCGATCGATCCAAATTTTGACTTGCAAAAAATCTTGCCAATTTCCCAGCAAGCAGCCGCAGTTATGGCAGCAGCAAATCAGCGAGTTGACTCGGTTGTTTCTAACTTTATGCCGGCAGCAATTCCCAGCGAAATTGCCCGCGTTCAAAAAGTAGCATTAGGGGAAACTTCGCAAGATTTAAAAGCAGTCACTGCGGGAATTAAAAGCATCGATCTGGCTGTTGCTGAAAATACCGAAACAGCATTAACCGCTCAAATTCAAGGTGCAAAGCCACCGAGTTCGCCAGCAGTTCCAGTTGTAACGGGCGAAGCAGAACTTGTTAGCAATTCCCCCAATGCGATCGACGGCACAAACGGCGACGACAATCTCATTGGCAGCAGCGACAGTGACATTGTTACGGGCCAACGCGGCAGCGATTTCATCGACGGCAAGAGCGGCGCAGATACCGTTTACGGAGGTAAAGGCAGCGATGTTTTACTCGGCAGTGACGGCGAAGATATCTTGTTTGGAAATCGCGGTGATGACAGTTTGATTGGAGGTGCGGGAAATGATACTTTAATTGGAGGTGCTGGGAGCGATCGCTTTTTACTCTCCACCAATTCCGGTATCGATATTATTGCCGATTTTGAAGCTGAAAAAGATTTGCTGATGCTCGCTGATGGCTTGAGATTCGAGCAATTAAATGTTATAGAAAACAGCGGTGCAACTTTAATTCAGTTTGTGGAAACAGGAGAAATTATAGCTGCTTTAAACGGAGTTTCTGCTAGCAGAATAAGTGCTGCCGATTTCAGCTTAATTTAAACAGGATCGCAACTGATATCAATTCCGTTAGCATCGGAATAATATAAATGGAGGACACGGCAGTGCCGTGTCCCTACCACGATCGATTGTAGGGACACGGCAGTGCCGTGTCCTCGCTTATCATAAGGAGTGCAGCCGGAATTGATATGACGCACCACGCAATAAATGGTGCGTCAGAATTAGTCAGAATTAGACTTTCCGTGCTAATTTAGAATCCCAAACTGACGCACCCTACTCGATTGTTATCGACTCGCCCGCAATTGGGAGAGTCAGCCCACCCGGAATTGGGGGAGTCCGACAGGGGTTGAAAACCCCTGTCTCATAGCAAAAGTCCTCTAAAAGAGGACTGAGATTGCGAGAAATTAGCCTC
The DNA here is from genome assembly GCF_036700565.1 of Microcoleus pseudofavosus SVA1_A4. Taxonomy (NCBI): domain Bacteria; kingdom Bacillati; phylum Cyanobacteriota; class Cyanophyceae; order Oscillatoriales; family Microcoleaceae; genus Microcoleus; species Microcoleus pseudofavosus. The sequence continues at coordinate 66,754 of NZ_JAUBPE010000016.1, read as the reverse complement.
AATTTTGCAGTCGGTTTTAACCGACTTTAGCTGTGAGGCAGGGGTTTAAACCCCTGCCGGAATGGGGGGCTTGCGGGTCGATCGAACTGCGAGAAAGTACAGTAAAAAAGTTTAATTTGAATTAAAGCATCTTTTCCAGAAATTGCTTCGCCCGATCGCACTTCGGGTTACTAAAAAACTCGTTCGGCGGTACATCTTCCGCCACCTTTCCGCCATCCAGAAACAAGATCCGGTGGGCGACTTCCCGCGCAAATCCCATTTCGTGAGTGACGATCGCCATTGTAATGCCCGTTTGCGCCAAAGCTTTCATCACATCTAACACTTCCTTAACCATTTCTGGATCGAGTGCAGAAGTCGGTTCGTCCATCAACAAAATTTCCGGTTCCATAGCCAAACAGCGGGCGATCGCCACCCGCTGTTTCTGTCCCCCCGACAGCTTAGAAGGATAAACATCAGCCTTATCTGACAAACCGACTTTTTCCAGCAATTCTAAACCCTTTTGACGCGCTTCATCCTTAGCAATATGCTTCACCTTGAGAGGTGCATAAGTCACATTTTCCAGTACCGTCATGTGCGGGAACAAGTGGAAATGCTGAAAAACCATCCCCACTTTCTGGCGCATTTGCATAATATCTGTCTTCGGCGCAGTAATCTCTACTTCGTCAATGTATATCTGTCCAGAAGTCGGAATTTCCAGTAAATTCAAACACCGCAAAAAAGTAGACTTGCCGCACCCCGAAGGGCCGATAATGGCAATCACTTCTCCTTTATGAATTTCAGTAGTAATCTCCCGCAAAACCTTCAGATTGCCAAAAGATTTATACAGGCGATCGACTTTAACTGCTACTTTGGAGTCTGCGTTCGAGTACATTGGCCCCCCAAGTTAAACTAAGTACCATCAAGTAATAAATTGCGCCTACAAATATCAAAGGTTCAAAGTAAATATACTTTTCGGCTCCCACAATTGTAGCGCGGCGCAGCAAATCTTCTACGCCAATTACTGAAACTAAAGCTGAGTCTTTCAACAAAGCAATACTTTCATTCACCAAAGCAGGCAAAATATTTTTTAATGCCTGCGGCAAGATAATATCGCTCATCATCTGTTTGTAGGGAACGCCGAGGGATTCTGCCGCTTCTTTTTGCCCTTTATCTACGGCTTGAATTCCGGCGCGGATCGTCTCGGAAATATAAGCCCCAGAATTGAGGAAAAAAGTAATGACGCCAGCTTGCAGCGCAGATATATCATATCCCGTAAGCTGCGGCGTTGCAAAATAAACTAAAGTCAACTGCAAAATTAGCGGCGTTCCTCTAAAAATTGAAGTGTAAGCAGTGCCGAACCAAGCCAGCGGTTTAATGCTAGAAATTTTGAACAAAGACAGCACGATTCCCCAGATAAATCCGAGAAATGCCGACAGCAGGGTAAAGGTTAATGTCACCCAAATTCCGCCTAAAATATAAGGTAAATTCGGCACTATTTTGCCAAAATCCAACCCGAATTTTGCTGGTGCAGGAGACGGATTTGCTGAAGTCGCTTCCGTGGCGATCGGTCGAGAAAACCACTTAGTAGCTAGTTCCTGAATTTGACCGCTGGCTTTCATTTGCTGGAGGACGCGGTTGAATTCTGGAACTAATGTCGAATTTTTAGGAAAGGCGATCGCCGAACCGCTTTCCTCAGTATTGGGAATTGTATTAAATTCCAAGTCCGGGTTAGCTGCGGCATAACCCTTAGCAACAGTATCTTCGATCACCCCCGCAGCGAGCCGATTTGATTTAATTTCTTGAATGATATCAGGGATTTTATTCAGAGAAGCCACCTGCACGCCAGCCATTTTTTTTACCGCTTCCTGCTGAATGCTGCCGAGTTGAACGCCTACTTTTTTCCCGGTCAAATCTTCAGCTTTGGTGAGGTTGCTGCCTTTGTTGGCGACAATTGTATTTTGAGCTTCGTAGTAAAGGTCAGAAAAATCAACATTTTTTTTCCTTTCTGCCGTGGGAGTCATTCCAGCCATCACGATATCGGCTCGCCCCGCCTGCAAAGCCGGAATTAAGCCGTTAAAGTCCATGCCAATTACTTTAAGTTCGTAGCCCAATTCTTGAGTAATATATTTGGCAATATCGATGTCAAAACCGATTACTTCATTGCCGCTAACTGCCGTATCCTTATATTCGTAGGGCGGGTAGTCGGGGGAAGTTGCCAGTGTTAAAGTTTTCTTGCCTTGGGCGTAGCTGGCGATCGCAATCAAGCAAAAGGCGATCGCGATCGCCCCCGCCAGCACTGATTTTAATTTTAAACGTTTCATTTCTAGCATTTTCCTGAAAAATCCCCTCGCCAACAAAATATTTGATTATTCACAATTATGTCACCATTCTAAAGATAGATAACAGTGGTAGGGTGCGTCAGGTTTGAGATTCTTAATCAGCACAGAAAGTATGATTCTGACGCACCACTTGTTCACCGGTGCGTCAGTTGTGAGATTGTCGGTTTGTAGCAAAAATAATGCTAACTGACGCACCCTACTTAAAGTAACTCACGCTCAATAATTAATCCGTGTATCCGTGTCAAAATCAGTGTTGTGCCTTCCTTTTTCTATAACATTTTAGAAATTAAAACTCGTCCGCAGAACTCCCACCCATGTTGTACCGTTATCCTTGTTGTGATCTGTATTGGTAATGACATAAACCCCAGGAGTAACGCTAATAAAATCGCTGACCTGAATCCGGTACAAAGCCTCTACGTGAATAGAAGTAGCATTATCCCTGTTCTCTTTAATGTCATTGCGAGTAACTTTAGGTGGGACGCCGAGAATAATCCCGCCGACATTGCCTTCACCAAACAAATCTGGGAAAGCAAAAGTCACTCCGCCGTTCCAAATATCCGCCTTTGCATCCCCGTCGGACAACTGCTGAGCATCTACATATCCCGCCCACCCTGAAATAGCAAATCGAGGCGAAGCCCGCCAACTTGCTTCAACGCCAAAATGGTTGCCTCTTGTCGCGCTTTGATTGAAAGGTTGATTGGCGTTATTGCTGCCCGTACCGAGAGAAAGATCGACATCATCTCTGCGGGAGTAGCTGCGGACATAACTCAACGCTAAATCGAGCTCTGAACTTGGCGAGTAAGTAAGTTGAGCGATCGCCCCGTAGCTACCGTTAAAAAGTCCGTTGCCCTCTGTAGAATCAGCAGCGGTATTGGCAAGATAGGTCAAAGTTAAATTTAGTTTGTCGCTCAATAGGTGATTGATGGCAATTCCCGTTTCTCCGGGTGTATTGTAGATAGCGGGGTTGAATGCTCCGAAGCGAGAAACAGCACCTTGAGCAGCACTATCAAAATAAGGGTTAATTAACGGAGCGACATCATCGGAAGTAAGTCCTTTTGCCCCTATTTCAACAGTGGTGCGGCCGATCGTAAACTGATAGCTGACCTTATCCAGAATGATTTGCGAGCCGCTATCCCCGTCAAAGTTGGTGCGAGTCATGGGAGTGCCGGTAGTGCGATCGTACCTAGCACTATTTCTAGCTTGCAACCGAGTTCTCAAGCGGTCAGATCCGGTAAAGCTCGTATCGAAATTCAACCGCACTCGGTAGCCAAAGTTTGTATTAGTTTTATCCTCACCGACAGCACCGTCGCCAAAGGTATCGCCCACCGCAAAAATAGTCTCTGCATTCAGTTTAGTAGTTGTCGAAAACTGATTGGCTTCGAGTTCGGTGGTGCGCGCTTCTAAAGCATCGACTCGACCCCGCAAAGCAGCCAACTCGGCGGCAAATTCTTCTTGCAAGCGTTGCAGTACGGCCAAGTCTTCTTTTGTGACCAAGTTGCCCGTTCCTCCAGAAATTAGCTTGGTAACTTGGTCTAAACAAGCGTTTAATCCAGCGGCAAATTCGTATCGAGTTAATGCTCGGTTGCCCCGATAGGTTCCGTCTGGATATCCCGCGATGCAGCCGTATCTTTCTACTAGGGATTGCAGGGCTTGAAATGCCCAATCTGTAGGTTGTACGTCGGATAGTTGAGATACTGATGTCACTTGACTCATAGAGCCGGCATCGAGCGGTTCGGATGGCGATTGCGGCTGATTCAGCGAATTTTTGTCTGGCAGAGTTTCCGGGATTTCCGATTGCTTTAACTCGCCGGCAATGACTGAAGCTGGCGCTGCGGAATGTGATGCTGCGGTTAAATCGCTTTCCGAGGTTTCCGGTGTAGCGCCAGAGGCGAGAGTTTCCGGCGGCGCGGGAACTGATGCTGCTGGAGTTTGGGCGTCTGTTGGTTCGAGAAGTTGATGCTGCGGTTCCGCAAGGGCGATCGCATTTTCAGCATCAGGAATTTGCACGGGCGCCGCAGTTGTTTCTGCTGCAAAAACTGTATTTTCTACCAGCAAGAGGTTGGCAAAGAAAGCTAGGCAAAACCAGAAACATTCCCAAAAAACTTTTGACATTGTTGCTCCTCACATCTTTGATTAAGTGCATTTCGTGGCTCGCGAAACCGACATCGCCAATGGAGATTGTTAGATATCAAATCCGGTTGGTTGCTTGCAGTCCCGGCTGTTAAGTGCAAACCTAAATTCGCCTCGAACGGATCGGGAATGGGGTGCGATCGAGCAGCAATGACTGCTTGAGAGGATTGAATTTGATTCCGAAGATGAGGCTAAACCGATCGTTAATAAATGAATTTTACTGGCATTGAGAATTTTATTCTGTCAAATTTGATAGTTTTTAACCCAGATTCCGCAGGCAAGCAGCTATAGCAACCTTTTCAGGATTTGCGAACATCTCGATTTGACGATCCGCGATTAACAGGATCGTCAAATATTTATTTTTACTAATACTTTAATTTTAAAATCAAATCTTGTTAAAAAATCTGCCCTAAAAAGAAGGATTACCTATTGACTTTGCGTGATTTATTGTGGTATATTTTAGATAATGGGAGTGGTGGCAGAAATTTTATTTCTGCCACCACTCCCATTATTAGATTGTACTCTATCCAACTTTCAAAGTCAACCCTTTAACCCTAAAAAAAAGGGCGTTTTTTTTTAATCCAATCAATAAAATTAAATTTTACCCCATCACTAATTCTCCGTTACCGTCAATAACTGCTCCGATCGCCCAAGCACCTATTCCCTGAGATTCAAACCATTTAACAGCCTGTTCTACTTCCCTGGGAGCGACCAACAGCACAAAGCCAATCCCCATATTAAAAGTATTGAACATATCTGAATCAGCAACTTGGCCCGCTTCAGCAATCCAGTCAAAAATTGCCAATTTTTCCCAACTATTGCTGTCAATTTTTACAGATTGATTTGCTCCCAAACAGCGAGGCAAATTTTCCGGCAAACCGCCGCCCGTAATGTGAGCCATACCGTGAATTTCTAAACCGCTCTTAATTGCTTCGAGGACTGGTTTAACATAAATTTTAGTCGGAGTTAGCAGCACTTCTCCTAAAGTTTTGCCGCCTAACTTTTCGGGTTGGAAATTCCAATCAAAACCCCAATCGCCCGCAATTTTTCTCACCAAACTAAAACCGTTGCTGTGTACCCCCGAACTTGCCAGCCCCACAGCCACATCTCCCACCTGCACCCGCGAACCGTCCAACAATTTGCTCTTTTCGACAATACCCACGCAAAACCCCGCCAAATCGTACTCACCCGCTTGGTAAAAACCGGGCATCTCGGCTGTTTCCCCTCCGAGCAAAGCACAGCCCGCTTGCTTGCAACCGTCAGCAATCCCGGCCACCACCGCAGCTAATTGTTCGGGATTTAACTTTCCCGTCGCTAAATAATCGAGAAAAAAGAGGGGTTCGGCCCCGGATGTCAGCACGTCGTTGACGCACATCGCCACCAAGTCGATACCTACCGTGTCGTGCCGATCGAGATCGCGGGCCAATTTCAACTTAGTGCCAACCCCATCAGTGCCCGAAACCATAATCGGCTCTTTTAAACCCTCCGGGACGCTGAAAAAACCGCTAAATCCGCCGAATCCGCCCAAAACACCCGATCGGTGCGTGCTTTTGACCATACTCCCGATGCGCGAGACAAAAGCTCTGCCCGCCTCAACATCCACACCTGCTTCTCGATAATCCATAAGTCCGCCAAATCGATTTCTAATTTTTAGTTTATGCCGATAACAGTTGACAAACAGCTTTTTTAAGACTAGCCATTCGACAGCCCACAAAATACAATAATTTTTTGTAAATTTTTGTAAATTTTTCTGGAATCGCTGAAACGGCTGTAAGCACTGAAATCAAAGCATTATCTCAGACAGATATCTGTGAAGATTCGCTCGATTTTGGGTAAATTTCGTGCTGTGAGCGATCCCCAACCGCAAAAGTTTGTGGTAGTCTGTTGCAGTTCGTGAACAAAACACAAATTGCCGATCGAGTATGAGTTGTCAAGTATCAGGGAAGTTTCCGCCAAATATTTTTGGGGCTGAAGCATTAAAGCAAAAACGCACCCCGATACTTTGCTTTGACTCGCGGGGGAATGGCGAAGGGCTTTTCGAGAAATCCTTGACGCCCCAGCCAAACGGCCAATCCTCCCATCTCGGTTGGCAATGGCTATTCACAAAAATGGACGTATGAAGGAAAAATTTGTTGGTGGTCTACTCGCTGTCCTGTTAGTTCCTGTGGTAGGAACGGCATCCTCTTGTCACGCACAAGCAACAGGTGCCGTCAAGCAAAACTCTCAGGCTTACAAGCAAGTAATTGCCACCCAACCGTCCCCGCAGTTAAACGCTACTCGGGTCGAAGCACAAAAAGTCGGACAGTATCAGTATCAAGCAAGAGCTGAAATTGACCGAGACTCGATCGCCAAAATTCAGCCCCACGACTTAGGCGGGCGACAAGCAGCGACAGTCTACGTGCGAAACATTCCAGTCATCACCTTTCTCAACGCAAGTCCCGAAACAAACACGCCTTTGGGAGAAACCCGCGACAGCAAAGCCGGTGCTAGCAGTCAGTTGAAAGTAGCGGGCACTCTGGAAAATCCCAAAGTCGGAAACATTGCCAGCAACGACCGCATCCAAGAACCAGATCCAGTGTGGCGGGCATCAAGCTTAGCAGCAAGACTCAACCAGCTAGCCCGCAACAACATCGATCCGAACAGCATTACCGTTAAGTGGGAAAAAGGCGATCGCTACATTATCCAGGCAAACGGCGAGGACTTGGTAAACATCAACGCCGAAACCATCCTCCCGGACACCACCAGCGACTTTAGCCGAGACGCCCTCCAAGCAACAAATCGCCTCCGCAGGCTTCTGGGCAACGCCCCACCCCTCCAAGAAGTCGCAGGCCAACCCCAACCAGAACCACCCGTGCTGTCTCTGGGCCCAGTTCAATTGCGCCTCAGCGGCTGGGCTTCCTGGTACGGCCCGGGATTTGACGGCAACCTCAGCGCCAGCGGCGAGCGTTTCAATCAAAATGATTTGACCGCAGCCCACCGCCACTTGCCCTTCGGGACTAGAGTCATGGTGAGAAACCTCGACAACGGCCGCACCGTAGTCGTCCGCATTAATGACCGCGGCCCCTATGTGGGCGATCGGCTCATTGACTTGTCCGCCGGCGCCGCCAGCGTGCTGGGAATGATGAGCAGCGGCGTTGCGAGAGTGGAAATTGAAGTGATCGAACCGCAGCAGCAAACAACTGTTGGGCGCTGAACGGTACTCTCAGGCAGAATACATTAAAGTTATCCGAAGTGTAGAAGGCAGAAACTAGAATAAAACTGACATCTTGCACCATTATTTGTGGAAGAGGCATCTTATATCGTTTCCGGTTGCATCGGAATAATATCGAGGACACGGCAGTGCCGTGTCCCTACCCCGATTAATTGTAGGGACACGGCACTGCCGTGTCCTGACTGTGGGTAATATTAATTCCGATGCTACTGGAGTTGATATTACCTGTTCTTGAGGATGGTGCAAGATGTCAGATACAACAAACTCTGACAAACAAATTCTGTATTCTGCCGAATGCCTTGAGGAGATTCTACCGGTGCGCCTGTTTACTACAATTGCAGCACTTCGCTGCTACTTAAATTCACAAAAGTCTGCTGCACCTCATGTGACAGTCGGTTTGGTGCCGACGATGGGAGCTTTGCACGCAGGACATCTGAGCTTGATCCAGCGGGCAAGGCAAGAAAATGCGATCGCCCTCGTCAGCATTTTTGTCAACCCGCTGCAATTTGGGCCGACAGAAGATTTTCAAGATTATCCTCGGAATTTCGAGCAAGACCGGCTGTTGTGCCAAGAAGCTGGGGTTGATGTCATATTTGCTCCCTCAGCAACGGAAATGTTCGGCAACCAAGCGGTCGATTCCCTACGGGATAGCTTCGCTTCACGCCAAGAAACAGAGAAAACCGCCCAAAAACAGATTCACCTTTCATCCTTAACTCAAGTAGTGCCGCCGCCGGCGATGACATCGGTTTTGTGCGGCAAGTCGAGGCCCGGTCATTTTCAGGGCGTAGCGGCAATTGTGACTAAACTTTTGAGTTTGGTGCAGCCGACAAAAGCTTATTTCGGTCAGAAAGACGCGCAGCAGCTAGCAATTATCCGCAAGCTGGCCTTTGATTTTAACTTGCCTGTAGAGATTGTCGCTTGTCCGATCGTCCGCGAAGAGTCAGGACTGGCAATGAGTTCTCGCAATCAGTATTTAACAGCAGAGCAAAAACAGCAAGCCTCCGTACTCTACCGCGCGCTGCAACAAGCCTCGGAAACTTTTTATTCAGGCGACCGTATCGGAGCGGCCGCACTCGCTGCCGCGCGCGCAGCAGTAGCAGGAGAGCCGGCAGTCAAGCTCGAATACGCCGAACTCGTCGATCCCGACACTTTGACGCCGTTGCAGGTTGTGGAAACAGCGGGACTTTTAGCCGTGGCAGCCAGAGTCGGCTCTACTCGCTTGATTGACAATATAATTCTCAGGAACCGGCGGCCAATTGTGGCGATCGACGGCCCGGCGGGAGCAGGCAAATCGACCGTAACTCGCCTTGCAGCAACAGCTTTGAACTTGTTTTATCTCGATACCGGTGCGATGTATCGGGCGCTGACTTGGCTGGCATTGAAAACAGGCACGCCGATTTCCGACGAATGCGCGATCGCCGAATTAGTCAGTTCCAGCTATTTGGAATACAACCTCGATCCCGCATCAAAGATCCTGAAGATTAACGGCGAAGACGTAACCGAGGCAATTCGCAGTTTGGAAGTGACATCCCGCGTCTCGGAAATGGCGGCTATTCCCGCCGTGCGTCAGTTTCTGGTGGAGGAACAGCGGCGCTGCGGCAAAAAAGGCGGAATTATAGCAGAAGGCCGCGATATCGGCACTAACGTGTTTCCCGATGCGGAACTGAAGATTTTTTTGACGGCTTCGGTACAAGAGCGATCGCGCCGGCGGCTGTTAGAACTTAAAGATACCGATCGGGCTAATATTAGCTTGGCCCAATTGGAACAAGACATCGCCCTGCGAGACGAAAAGGACAGCACCCGCGAGGTTGCACCTTTACGCAAAGCCGCAGATGCTGTGGAAATTCAAACAGACAATCTGACTGTTGCCGAAGTTATCGATCGGATTGTCGGCTTGTACAAACAGAGAATCGGCCCTAAAAGTTAATTTTAGGGTGCTCCGGGCGGAGCGTCAGGTAGGGAGGCGGGCCCCAGCCGGAGTCCCTAAGAATATAACGTGCGATTAACCGGATTTGAGAGCCGTCCCCCTTAGTGGGAGGAAATTTCGACCATCCCGGTTTTTATGGGTTAGGGGGCTTCAGGCGCATAAGTCTTAACACAATTCTTAAATGTTTTTATCCTGACGGACTTCCCAGCGATCGGTTATTTGCAGTAGCATTTTTAGCGGTCATCCGATTTAATTGATCCACATAAAATCTAGAATTAACTGTGCAAGGTGTGAAGGAGAAAATGAAGTGACAAAATTGAAACGGCTCTTGAGGCGGCGAAAAACGTTAATCGTTGCTTTTATGGCCGCCTCCGGCAGTTTTTTGCTGGGCGTGACGTTGCCGATGAACTTGCGGGCAACAGGGCCAGCGACACCGATGCAGGCGCAAGTCTTGGCCGTATCCCAGTTGCAAGTACAAAAGCAGATATCCAATGTTAATGGGATCAAAGGGGCGATCGCCCATCGAGTTGAGTTTTCCGAACAGGCGATCGCCCAACAGCAGGAAATCCGCTTTCAATCAAGCCTACCGTCCCAGTTTAAAGGTACAGCCATCCGTCAGGCGAAACTCGACTCCCAGCACAAGGCGATCGCCCTGACATTTGACGACGGCCCCTGGCCGACAACAACTATACAAATCCTCGATATTCTCAAGAAAAACAATATTAAGGCTACATTTTTCTGGGTAGGAAGATACCTGCAAACTTATCCCGAACTTGGCAAACAAGTCGCTGCTGCCGGTCACGCGATCGGCAACCACACTTGGAACCACCAATACATTAAATATAACGAAGACGGTGCCGCTCGCGAGATCGATCGCACGTCATCGTTAATTGAGGAGTTGACCGGCGTCAAAACATCGATTTTTCGTCCGCCCGGAGGCATTGTAAACAATGGATTGGCAGCTTACGCACAGAAGAAAAATTATGCAGTTGTGCTGTGGTCTGCTGATTCTTTAGATTGGCGCACTCCTACGGAATCTTTGATGGACAACGTGATGAAGCAGGCAAATTCCGGCGGCATTGTGTTGATGCACGACGGCGGGGGCAATCGATCGAGGACTGTAGAAGCTTTGCCCGATATTATTGCTAGATTGAGAAAGGAAGGCTACATTTTCGTAACAGTTCCCGAGTTATTGCAGATGCAAGAACAAGAGTTCAAACACCAAGAAACCGCACAAAAATAAAAATTTGGAAAAGTGGGAGTTTACACCATTTTTCTATTTTTTTGTAGGTCGTTCGATCGATTTTTCATAACTATATCGCGCAGGTGAAGGTTAATCGCAGTTATAAAATTAATACAGAGACGGCTGCGGTCATCGCTACCTCCTGCCATCGCGTACACCAAACCGCGCCGATATTCATGCCGGACGGTATTATCGCGTTCGAGGGCAAGGTAATCTTCGGGGCTAAAACCAGACGGGATGGCAATAGGGTTAGAGGCAAAATCGATACATTAATAATGGTAGCCATATTACCAATTTAGGCTGGAATCTAAGGGCAAATTTTGCAACTGAGAATTCACCCAATTAGCCGCCGCCAAACCCGAGCGCAAAGCACCCTCTATTTGACCTTCCCCGCACAAATCCCCCGCACAAACCAGCGGCAAAGTCCCCCCAGCAGGCAAACAAGAAACAGGCAAAGGATTTCGACAAAAAGCATAGCGCCAGCGGTGAACCTGCAACCATTCCGGCTGTTTCAGCCAAGAAATTAAATATTCAGAAGTGCGATCGAGCAATTCCTGACCGACAGTATCCAAATCAACAGCTTCTAAATAGCGATCGGCAAAATTTGCGCTGCTGTGAACCACAAACACAGGCTGTTGCGGATCGAGCCGCTTGCTGCTATCTAAACCAACCCAAGCTAAATCAGCATCATCGGGAAAAGAAACAGCTTGCCACTGCGGATTTAGATTGCTCAAATCTTGCTGTTTTGCCGCAGAATAGCCAGCCATCACCGCAATACAAGGGTCGTACTCCACGGAACGCAATTTGTCAATAAAATCGGGCGAAAAACCCATTTCAGAATTCAAAAACATTAAAGCTTGAGGAGCAGGAATTGCCACCACCACAGCCTTAGCAATCAATTCTTGAGGTATCTCTAAATTGTCGTCGGTAACTTCCAGAGAAAGATGCCACATTTGGCTGTCGGTACGAGAAATAGCTTTGACGCGGCGGCCGTACCAAATGTCTAAACCCTCAGCCAGATACTTACCCACAGCATTCATCCCAGCAGGTGCGACATAACAAGAACTAGGAATAGCAGAAAGTTTTCCCTGTCTGAATTCCCAGACATTATCAGTCCAGAGTTTTAGGATGTGCCGATCGACCAAAACCTCAATTAACCCCTGCACCGCATCTCCCTGCGGCTCCAGATAGCGCGCGCCGTGATCGGCCCTAGTGCCGTGCACGCGGCGAGTAGCGACTCGTCCCCCCGCGCCGCGAGATTTTTCAACAACCGCCACAGAATAGCCAGCGAGGCGCAACTGTTGAGCGCAAATCAGCCCCGCCATCCCCGCACCGATCGCCACAACATCGAACATAGTTGAATTATCAGAATTTTGGATTTAGTTATTAGCTTAAAGGCTGCGGGGCAAAAGATGCTCAGCACAACTGGTATAAAAGCCCACAGCCGTAGCTTGCGGGGCGGAACGCCATCGTCCTGCGCCAGGTAGTAGAATAGGGTGTAGCACGAATCGACAGGTCAGACCAGTTTAAAAAAATGTAGCGCTCGGCAAGTCCCACAGGGCGATCGTTACTAAGCGGCAATCTAAAATCTAAAATCTAAAATCTAAAATCGTATACGGGAGGGCAAAATTTTGGACGAACTCAGAGCAGCACTAGAATTGACAACAGAAGAAGAATTGCAGCAACTAACAGAACTTCTGTTCAGCCGCAAGTTTAACCCTTTAGATTACGTGCAAACCCCCGCACCAATAGACGTACAAAGTCGCGATCGCCAAGCATGGCTCGACGCCGTAGAACAGCGGTTTCGCTATCTTGCAGCCGACGGGCTGACGGTACTCAGAGGGCGAACCGAACAAGTAACTTACAGACAAGCACTAATTCAAGTTTGTCGCTATCTCAAAATCCCTTATCCCAAACAGTTGTCAACCACCGACTTAGAGGCAGAAGTATTTCTGCACTTAATGGGCCGCGCGTGGAAGCGTTTGCCGGCCGACGAACAGCAAGCGCTGACAGTGCGCGTACAGCGAGCGATCGTTGATTCTAAACTCTCTGAACCCCTGCCAATTTCTGCTGAAAAAGACCCGCTGGGTTTACTCTTCAAAGGCGGCAGCGCTTTAGCTGTTAGTTCCATCTTAAAACCAATGCTGCTTAAACTGATGGCCAATCAATTTGCGCTGCATTTTGCCACCTATCAAATGGCAAAACAAGGAGTGCTTGCAGGCACTGCAACCGCAGCAACCCAGTTTCAAAATTATGTCGCAATTCAAACGGCGCGGCGCGGTATGGCTGTGAGTGCGGCTCGTTACGGTGCGACGCGAAGCGTATTTTCGTTGATCGGCCCGGTGATGTGGACTTGGTTTTTCGCGGATTTGGGTTGGCGATCGATTTCCACGAACTACGGCCGGATTATTCCGACCATTTTTGCCTTAGCTCAAATTCGATTAACGCGATCGGAATGCGTTTGGGAACTAGCTTAACGATTGTAGATTGTAGATTTTAGATTTTAGATTGGGAGTGTGGGTGAAAATCAAAAATCGGTTGAAATTAGCTGCCAAACTGACAGCCGAAAATCTCAAGTCTCGCCTCCAAAAACATCCCGATCGCCGCCTGCAAATCCCTTGGAATTTCGCTCAAGTGGGGATGCTCATTTTTCCCTTAATTCCGATTTTGGGAGCTTTAGGTTTATTCCTGGGATTGGCCGGCACTTGCAAGCAAAACTTCCACCAAATTAGTCGCCGCCCGCTGAATCGAGGATTCGCAATTCTGAGCGCGCTGCTAGTCATCACGGCGGTTTTTGCCCACAACCGCATTGAGGCTTTTATAGGGTTGTACAATTTCTTGCCGTTCTTTATATTGTTTGCCGCTTTCAGCAATTTAATTCAAACTCCGGCTCAATTGCGGCAATTATCTTGGACGATCGTAATTAGTTCAATTCCGGTGATAATTTTAGGTTTGGGACAGCAATTTTTAGGTTGGAGCGGCATCGATCGATTGCAGCCTGTTTTTGGCTGGGTACTCGCACCTACGGGCAATCCTCCCGGTAGGATGGCTTCTGTATTTATGTACGCAAATATTTTAGCTTGCTATCTAACAATTGCTTTTATTTTAGCACTGGGATTGTGGATGGAAGAAGTCAGTTGTCAGTTGTCAGTTGGCAGTTGTCGGTTGGCAGTTGTCGGTCGTCACCACTTACCAATGCCCAATTCCCAATTACCGATTCCCAATTACCGATTCCTATTTTTAAGTTTGGCAGTGGTGGGAAATGCTGTTTGTTTAATTTTTACTAATTCTCGCAATGCGTGGGGATTGGCAGTTTTGGCAGTTTTGGCTTTTGCATTTTACGCGGGTTATAAAAAAATATTAGCTGCGGTTTTTAGTGCGGTTAGTGCAGTTTTTTTGTCGGCGTTTGGCCCGGAACCACTGCGGCAATATTTACGAATAATTGTCCCGGCTTTTTTTTGGGCCAGACTCACCGATGAGATGTTTCCAAATCGACCGACAGCTACTTTGAGAACTACTCAGTGGGAATTTGCTTGGTCGATGACTCAGCAGCGTCCTTGGACTGGTTGGGGACTGCGAAATTTTACCTCTCTCTATCAAGATAGAATGCACGAATGGCTGGGTCATCCTCACAGTTTGATACTGATGTTGACTGCTGAAACTGGAATACCCGCAACGCTTTTGTTGTTTGGTTTAGTTGGCTGGGTTTTGGCTAGGGGTGTTTTGTTGTTGATGAATTGGCCTGTTTCTGCTGCGGACATCAAACAAGAGCAAATAGCAACAGAGGAAGTAGAGAAAAATGCTTTATTGCTCAATCAAAACTCTCTATTCAATATCACAAGTCAGGTAGTTTGTCAAGACAAAAAAGCGAACGATCGCCTAATTTTCTTCAGTTATTTATTGAGCTTCGCCGCCTGTACGCTGTTTAACACTGTAGACGTGACGCTGTTTGATTTCCGAGTCAATACAATAAGCTGGTTGGTGTTGGCGGCGATTTGCGGAGTTTGCAAAGACGGCATCAGGCATAGGACATCGGGCATTGGAAATTGGTAGTTGAGCCGAAAAGCATTGGGAATAATGCCAACTGCCAACTGCCAACTGCCAACTGCCAACTAACTTCCTTTATTCCACCGTCACCGACTTCGCCAAATTGCGCGGCTGATCCACATCTAACCCTCGGCGCGCCGCAATATGATAAGCCAACAATTGCAGCGGAATTACTGTCACAATCGGCGACAACAATTCATCTACCAAAGGCACCGGCAAAATGTGGTCAAAAATATCGGCTTCCGCCACACCTTGCTTCGGCGTAACGCCAATTAAACGGGCGTCGCGCGCCTTCGCTTCCTGAGCGTTGGAAAGCACTTTTTCGTAGACGCTTCCTGGCATGGCGATCGCCACTACAGGCACTTTCGCATCCAAAAGGGCGATCGGGCCGTGTTTCATCTCTCCGGCGGGATATCCTTCGGCGTGAATGTAGCTAATTTCCTTCAGTTTCAGCGCCCCTTCCAAAGCAATGGGAAAGTTAATTCCCCGTCCCAAAAAGATAAAATCTTGGGTTTCTGTAAACTGGTGGGACAATTCTTCTACATACTGTTCTTGAATCTCCAAATACTTTTCAATTTCCGCTGGCAACTGGCGCAAACCAGCAATAATCTCTGCCAATCTGTCGCTGCTGATTGTTTGTCGCTGGTGCGCCAAATCCAAAGCTAAGAAATAAAATGCCATCAACTGAGTGACAAAAGTTTTAGTGGCAGCAACGCCGACTTCTATACCGGCGTGGGTATTGAGCACGTGCGGCATCATGTGGGCGATCGAACTTTCAGTTCTGTTAGTAATTCCCAACATTCTCGCCCGAAATTTATCAGTAAAACCCGCGCGGCGCTGCTGTTCCATCCCCAAAGCAGCCAGCGTGTCCGCCGTTTCTCCCGACTGAGTTACCCCAATAGTTAAAGTATTTGCTGTCAGCGGTGCCGGTGCGTAGCGGTACTCAGAAGCGTACTGCACCGCAGTGGGAATATTAGCTAATTGTTCCAACAAATATTTGCCAATTAGTGAGGCGTGCCAGCTCGTTCCGCAGGCGAGAATTGAAATTTGTTCGACATCCGCGCAAAGTTCTTTGGGCAAGTTGAGATTGATGGGAGAGCGGGGATTTCCCGGCTGCCACTCGCTGTCTAAATAAGCCTCCAAACAAGCTCGGACTACGGCCGGCTGTTCGTAAATCTCCTTGTGCATAAAGTGCTTGAAGCCCTGTTTCTCGACTAAAACTGGACTCCAACCAAGGATGCGCGGGCTTTTTTTCAGCCTTTCTCCTGCAAAGCTATAAACTTCCACTCCCATCGGAGTTAGCCTTGCTAATTCGCCATTTTCTAGAGACAAAACAGTGCGGGTGTGAGATATTAAGGCCGGCGTGTCGGAAGCGCAGAAAAATTCGCCGGCACCAAAGCCAATCACCAAAGGAGCTTGCTGTCTGGCGACAATTATTTCGTCGGGAAAATCTGCACAGATAACGGCGATCGCAAAGGCTCCTTCTAACCTATTTACCGCCTTTAAAACCACTTCCAAAAACGACAAATCAGCAATTTTTTCGGTTTTTTTCTCTTTTATTTCTTCCTTCTCCCTTTTTCCTTCTGCAAATAACTCAGCTATTAAATGAGGAATAACTTCTGTATCCGTATCCGAGACAAATTTATGTCCCTTCGCTTTCAATTCTTTCCGCAACTCGCGATAATTTTCGACAATTCCATTTTGAACTACCGCAACTCGCCCGCTATTATCCAGGTGAGGGTGAGCGTTATATTCCTCTGGTTTGCCGTGAGTTGCCCAGCGGGTGTGTCCGATGCCGATGGGAGCCGGAGAGTCTATCTCTGCTAGCTTTTCCCGGAGGTTGTGCAATTTGCCCTTTGCTCGGATGCAGGTAATTTCTCCTTCGGAGATGGTAGCGAGGCCCGCTGAATCGTAGCCCCGGTATTCTAGTTTCTCCAATCCTGCTAGCAAAATCTCGCTTGCTGCTTGCGTGCCGATATAGCCAACGATTCCGCACATTTAACGTACTACTCCTGCTTAGCGATCGCAATAAAACTCACGTTTTATCATTTTTACCTTCTTCCGGCCCCAGAATGCAGATTCCGCGACAAAAAAAGAGGGGGCAATTTAATCGCCCCCTCTTTGTGCCCGTAATTTCGATCGGCGTGTCGATCGATATTTAGTAAGCTAGACCCATACTGCGAGTGGTTTCTGCTCCCAGGTAAACCCGGATGCTCAGAAAATCGGTCGGGCAAGCAGTTTCGCACCGCTTGCAGCCTACACAGTCTTCGGTGCGGGGAGACGAGGCAATCTGAGCTGCTTTGCAGCCATCCCAGGGCACCATCTCCAAAACGTCAGTCGGACAAGCGCGGACGCATTGAGTGCAGCCGATGCAGGTATCGTAAATTTTGACTGAATGAGACATTGAATAAAGGCTCCCAACGAGTCACTAAAAATTTGCTGCCTCTGCGAATTAACAGATTTGACGGTGAGGTGCCACCGCTATAGCCTGCACAGAGAATTAAAGGTTAGTCTACCGCAGTGCCTGGAAGCACTTGGCGAAAAAGCGACAAAACTTCACAGATATTCATTCTGGGAGTTAGAAAAAACTTGCATTCCTTACTACAAACCCGAGCAAATCGATCGACTAAAAGCCTAATTTTTCTAACACGGGCTTTGTGGAAACAATATGTCTGTCGAGCCCGAGTTTTTTCGGCTCCACACCCAAAGCCAAAGCCACCAATTGCGACAAATGCAGCACCGGCAAACCCAATTTGCGCCCAATTACTTTTTCCACTTCCGGCTGCCGCGAATCCAAATTTAAATGACACAGCGGACAAGGCGTTACCATACAATCAGCCTCATTGTCAAGAGCATCTTGAATATGTTTGCCTGCCATCTGAAAAGATTGGTTAGTGGCATAACTCGCCAACGGCCAGCCGCAGCACTGCGTCCGCCCTCGATAGTAAACCGGAGTTGCGCCGATCGCCCGAAATACATTTTCCATCGATTCCGGTTGGTGCGGGTCATCGTAAAGCAGCTTATCCTGAGCTCGCAGCAGGTAGCATCCGTAAAAAGACGCGCACTTCAAGCCCGAAAGCTTGCGGGTGACTCGCTTCTGCACCTCGTCGAGCCCGTAATCTGCAACGATCGCCCACAGGAGATGTTTCACCTCGGTACTGCCTTGATAAGGCGAACAACCTTGTTTTTCCAGCAAACCGTTGACTTTTTTTATGTAGTTGGGATCGGTTTTTTGGCAATCCTTGAGGCGATCGTCCACATGACCGATTACCCCTTGACAAGTGCTGCAATGCGTCAGCAAAGGCAGATTCAGTTCCTCAGCCAAAGCAATATTGCGGGCGTTGACAGTATCTTCGAGCAACTGCGAATCTTCCTTGAAAGTGCCAGAACCGCAGCAAGAAGCTTTCTTGAGTTCCACCAGTTCGATGCCCAAGGCTTGAGTTAGCGCCATTGTAGACAGGTAAAGTTCGCGGGCGGCCCCTTGGGCAACGCAACCGGGAAAATAAGCATATTTGAGATTTGGCGATGGCATAATCGTTTCTGCTGGGGGAGAAAAGGCAAGGGACAAAAAAGGAGGGCGATCGAAGTTGAGATGCTTCCTCTCCATATCCTTACGCAGTTTTAGACAATATTGCCCAACGCCACCAGCCTAACAACCAGATTGGAGCAGGCAAACAGCTTTGATTCTAGTCGAGCTAAAGATATCTACTGCGGCTCAATTTAACCGTTAACTCCCAGATTAACTCCAGAGGTAGTCATGATCGAACCAGACAACCAGGCATCTACCCAACGCAAGGCGACGATTGAGCGCTGTTTCGCTGCCTATAATGCCAAGGATCGAGCAACCGTTGAAAGACTGCTAACGAGCACGTTCACCTTTACCAGCCCCTATGACGATGGCATCGATCGCGCGATCGAAACCCAGGCCACGCAATATGCGATCGATTATTCAGCAAGCCCTACATAAATGTTTCTATTTTGTTACACAATGATTTCACGTAGGTTGGGCGCTGTGCTTCAGAATAAAGTATAAATGTCACACGACTTTGCCAACAGTATCATCGATTTGTAGTTGGTAGACTAAGTTTGGGTTGTATAAGGTCTAGCCTTTAGATTCGCTGTGTAGACTTATTCAGCAAGCCTTAATTAATTTCCGTTATAATTGTTTGGTTTAACTCTATGAGATTGCAAAATACCCCTGAAATTGCTAAGTTGAACGGATATATGGAAGCAATGAGTATTTGTTTGAGTGGTTGCAACTATGTCATCTGGTTCTGCGCCAAAGGAATAGAGCTTGAAGAAAATGATTTAGACTCACATTTTTTTGACGCTCTGGTCATTCAAGCAAATCTACAGGAAGTAACACCAGGTTCAGAATTACAGAGTTTAATGCAATTAGCTTATCCAGGGACAAAGCCTCATCTTGCGACTATGTGTGAGTGCCATCATGGTCCTACATTGTTGACTAGCAGAGTCAATACTTTCATTGCACGGATCAATCCATCAGATGGATTCAAAAATGTAGATAAGCACAAAAAGCAAAACCTGACGACAGGATTCTGGCGTAATGTCGGTGCGTGTATAGATTACGAGAATTCTAGAGTTTTTCAGTACAATCCAGCCTTTGATGTAGATGATGAGTTATGGGACTTCATAATTTGGGGCTTTACATTTCTGGTTTTAGATAAACAGCGGCGACGATGCTTGCTGATACATGGTGGTGCATCAGATTAGTCAAGTTGCTTTGTTTTTTGTGAAGAATAGTTGAAATTCGAGGTTGAAGTTTTATGAGAGCCATCATTAGCCCATACTTTGAAGCTCAGAGACCTTTGCAAATGCTCTATAAAGGTCATGCGGACAGAATTGTGATATTTTTGGATTGAGTTGGAAGCGATCGTCTGCCGCTCAATTCAGCAGTTGGGCGTCACGGAGAGAACCCGTACCCGAAGTAGTCTTACACAATCGCCGTCAAAGCCTGTACACTTTTCGGACGACAACCTCTTGGGAGATTATGACGATCAAAACCTTTATTGGAAGCTGCCATTGCGGCGCAGTTCGATTTGAAGCCGACATCGACTTGAGCTTGGGCACAAACAAATGTAACTGCTCGATCTGCACGAAAACGCGGAATTGGAACGCCATCATCAAACCCAACGCATTCCGATTGCTATCCGGCGAGGGCGATTTGAGCGATTACCAGTTCAATCCAAAGATTGGACATCATCTTTTTTGCAAGCACTGCGGCGTGCGCTCGTTTGCACGCGGACACCACGAACAGATTGGCGGTGACTACGTTTCGGTTCAATTGGCCGCCCTCGATAACGCCGATCCAACGGAACTAATTGAAGCGCCAATTCGATTTTCGGATGGCCGTAACAACAACTGGGGTGCGCCTCCAGCGGAGACAAAGCATCTATAGAACCCATTTGAGAGCTAAAAGGTTGCAAGCCTTTTAACCATCAGCCCAATCAAACAAAGATTTACCTGCTCTCCAGGCTATCCGGCGATCGATATAGCTTATATGTCTCAGGGCAAGGGTTTCATCGATTTCCTCAAGAATATTATCTCCCGATAGATAAAGTTTCCATCGCAAATCCCTGAGAGCCATAGCGATCGCCACCCCATAACAGTCCTAGAGTTGCTGCGATCGTCCGTGCCGCAATTGTCGCTGGCCCGTGTCACTTAGAAAAGCGGCCAGCCTTTCTGTTGCAGATCCCCCTTTCGGATAAGATTAGATACGCAGCAACCAATGAGGACACGATGTTATGAGCCAAGACGACATTTTTGCTAGAGTCAAGAAAATCGTGGCAGATCAACTGGAAGTCGATCCGAGCGAAGTCAAGCCCGAAGCCAACTTTGCTAACGATTTAGGAGCAGATTCCTTAGATACTGTAGAGCTGGTCATGGCCTTGGAAGAAGAGTTTGATATTGAAATTCCCGACGAAGCAGCCGAAGGAATTACTACGGTTCAAGCTTCTGTAGATTTCATCAGCAGCAAACTTGCAGCTCCAAAAGCATAAAATACCTGTCTTTTCCCCTAAGAGGAGAGAAGTTAGAAAACTGGAAACTCCTCTTTTGTTCTGCGTTCTGGGTGTTTAATTTTTTGAAACTGAAATCATGACAAATTTAGAGCGTAAGCGCGTTGTTATCACGGGTCTCGGCGCGATTACACCGATCGGCAATACCTTGTCCGAGTATTGGGACGGGTTGCTTGCCGGGAAGAATGGTATAGGCCCGATCACCTTATTCGACCCGTCGCGGCACGACTGCCGCTTTGCCGGAGAGGTGAAGGGTTTCGACCCACACGACTATTTAGAGCGCAAGGAAGCAAAGCGGATGGATCGCTTTGCTCAATTTGGGGTGTCAGCGAGCAAACAAGCTCTTGCTGATGCGAAGTTTGAGATTAACGACCTGAACGCAGAACAGGTGGGTGTCATTCTTGGCACTGGCATTGGTGGCCTGAAGGTTTTGGAAGAGCAGCAAGAGATATATCTGACTCGCGGCCCCGATCGGTGCAGCCCGTTTATGATTCCCATGATGATTGCGAATATGGCCGCGGGCCTGACGGCGATTCAAACAGGCGCCAAGGGGCCGAACTCTTGTACAGTGACGGCTTGCGCTGCTGGGTCGAATGCAGTGGGCGATGCGTTCCGCCTAGTTCAGGGGGGTTACGCGCAAGCCATGATTTGCGGCGGTACGGAAGCTGCGGTGACACCTTTGTGCGTGGCGGGTTTTGCTGCGGCGAGGGCGCTTTCGACTCGCAACGATGACCCGACTCATGCTTCTCGTCCGTTCGATCGCGATCGGGATGGTTTTGTCGTCGGCGAAGGTGCTGGCATTCTGATTCTAGAAGAAATGGAATATGCGATCGCCCGCGGCGCCCGAATTTACGCAGAAATCGTCGGCTACGGTTTAACTTGCGATGCGTATCACATGACTTCCCCGGTACCGGGGGGGGACGGTGCGTCGCGGGCGATGGCTTTAGCGCTCAAGGATGCGGGTTTGACGCCCGATCGAGTGAGCTATATCAACGCTCACGGCACGAGCACGCTTCCCAACGATTCTACGGAAACCAAGGCGATTAAGCGGACTTTGGGAGACCACGCTTACAAAGTAGCAATTAGTTCTACCAAGTCAATGACCGGTCATCTTTTGGGCGGTTCTGGGGGAATTGAAGCGGTGGCTGCGGTAATGTCGATCGCCAATGACAAAATCCCGCCGACTATCAATCTGGAAAATCCCGATCCTGAGTGCGATTTGGACTATGTTCCTCATACAAGCCGCGATCTAAAAGTTGATGTGGCGCTGTCGAATTCTTTTGGATTTGGCGGCCACAACGTGACACTGGCATTCAAGAAGTTTGTTCGGTAACGGACAATTTGAAAGTTGAGAGTTAAAAGGTGAAAATTTAATTTTTACCTCTGTAGGGTAGGCATTTTGCCTGCCCTAAATTTTATGTTGTTGGCATTGGGAGGATATGAGTGAAATTAGTGCTGAGCAAATACTGCAAGTCAAGGGTATTATAGACCGCTATGAAAATTTAGAATGTGTTGAGTGCGCCCAAGAAATACGAAATTACTTGATAAGTCAAGGAATTCCTGGAAAGCGCATAAAACTGTACACTGGATACGGAAGAGGTCGGAACAGTGGCATTTATGATGATAGCGTACCGGGAAATGCTATTTCAGAAAATGGCCGCCACGAAGGAATCGCTATAGTTATCAACAACATAGAAATTATTTTTGACAACCATCACCCGGACGGGCTAAACAGAGAGCAATGGATGACAAACCTGCTATTTCATGGTAAGCTATTCAATGATTTACAGTTTATAGTAATAGAAGAAGACTTTTAATAGGAGACTTTTTTATGCTAGCCGAAGTTAATGTTAACAAACTAGATGTTAAATCTGAATACTTCTTTGATTTACTGCAAAGAATCAAACAGAGACCTGGTATGTATTTGGGAAAGTGTTCAATTACTCGCCTGCGCGCATTTTTAGATGGATATGAGACGGCTAGAGCGGAACTTGGGTTTCCAGACACTGAAGAGCAACAACAACTTGATGGATTTCAAGAGTGGATACAGGAAAGATATCAAATTACGTCAACTCACGGATGGGACAGTATCATTCTCTTCTTTTCTGTTGATGAAAAAGATGCCCTCGATAAATTTTTCAAACTATTGGAAGAATTTTTGAATCGCGATAAAATGTCCGAGGACAAAGACAATTAGCATAGATGTCTCAAATCCTCACTTCACAATGCCTGGAGCGAGATTTCACCTTAATTGTTGGAAGTAATTGCCGAAATCGAATATTTATCGCCCGCTGAGCTAGGAAACTTAACAGAAAATGCTTGCACATTTTCTTGATTCAAATTAGGAGCATAATACTGCTTGATTTTGTCAAATGTCAGTTCGCCTCCTCCTGTAATATCAGTTGTATAACCTGTTTCAAGTTCGTTCATATACCCCAAAGCTGCTCTAAAGCCTTCGGGATCTTGCTCTGCCTCAATTTGAACAAATAAAGGACTTCCAAAATCGTTTTCGTAAAATAAGACGATTACTCCTTCCCCTCTCTGTTCCAACCTACTGATTTTATCCTTATTAATTTGAATAAAATTCTCGCCGTTTCTGACAATTAAATATTTTTCATCAAAAATTAGGGGTGGAGCGGAAACTATAGTAAGTTCTCCCCATTCCCCTCTTAAATAGTATTTGTCATCCGCCATAAAAAAATCGTCTATGTTCCCGTAATCAACGCTACCATCTGGATCTGCAATTGCGCTGATGTTGTTCAGAACCAAATCGTAGGTTTGAGGATGGGGGAAATTGACGGTCATCCGCCGATAACAATACTGTTCCCCTGGTAAAGGCTGAGTGTATAGAGAGTGATTTTCAGTGACGACAGCTTCCAAGAGGATTTGTATAGATGTTTTAGCATTAATGCTAAGTACATAGCTATCCTCTAGATAAATATTTTCAAATCCCGGAAACTGCCAGTAGTTTAAGCGTTCCATTGTTAAATGTCCCAATCAATAGGAGTATGATTAGCTAGACTTTTTCTGTTAACGAGGTTTCCTTGTAGATCGATTCTACTGCCTTTAGCATTTTTTAGCTCTACATGAGGGTGGTTGCTTCCGGGAGTTCTTGGAGTTCCCTGTTTGAGCGTTAACCTAGTTACTCTGTTTTTATCAATATATTTTAACGGGCCATTAGGTGTTTGAGTAGGATGCCATCCCTGTTGTGACTCAGCCCACATTTGAAAGTCGCTGGCTTTTGGATTAATGCCAGTTGAGATAGCTTGTATTATTCGTTCCCATGCCATTCGCCCCGCTAGAGTTGCCATAATTCACAATAAATTAGCTTATTCTCCCGGCAACAACTCCAAGCGATATCGGTACAAAGCCACAGGATGCCCTCCAGCAGCAAAATAATCCGGGTCTTGCGGCGACAAATAAATCGCTGTCACCTGATCGGCCTCAATTCTTTTACTCGCAGAATCGCCATTTTCTCCGCCTCCAACAACTCGATAAGCCGTTGTTGTCTCCACCTCATTCAAATAAATATCAGACTCTCCCCGAAACACCTGCTGAGAAATCTCTGTAGACACAAACTCGCGAGGATTCGGCGTCTCAGTTCCCCGACTGGTAACAATCGAAATTAATTGGCGTTCCCCTTTCAAAACAGTAATTTGGCGGTTGGGATTGGTCGGATCGACTTTCACCGAAAGTACGCCACCATCGCCTAAATAAGCCTTGGCAATATTCAAACCGTTAAAAGTACGATCGGCTACAATCTTTGTAGCTTTTTTAGATGTATAATTATAAATAAAACCAATATTTTTTTCCGGTTGAAATCGCACTTTAAATAATACTGGCTGCTGCAAATACTGGCGGTTGCTTTCAAACCCGGGCGTCATAATATTTGGGGCTAAAGGAGCGGCTAAATCCACCAAAGTGCTCGCAACATTCCAATTGCCGGCCATCCAGTCGGGATACACCAAATCTCCCTTAGCTACAGCGATAGGAGGCTTGCTTTCCCAATTGGGAAAACGGGATAGGCGATCGCCCAAAACCCCCGCCCTCGCACCGCCACCCCACAGCAACACCAGCAAAACCAAACAAAAACTCCAAAATACCTTCATACCCAATTACAGACAAACAACTAACCTTCTGTCTCACTTTCTCTTCTTTCTCTCTTCTCTGCATTCTCTGCGCCCTCTGCGGTTCATTAATTCAAAAATTAGACAACAAACGAGTTAAACATCATATTTTATACCCTTCTCAGAAACAGCCATCCTGCCTGTTACACAAAAATCAATTTTATTCTTGTGGGGAGTAGGGGTTGGGCAGGATATCCCGCCCCCAATATGCAATTTCAAGCTAAAAAAGCCTATGTTTTAAAGCGTCTCAACAGGTGCAGGTTCCCAAACTTCCCCGTATTTCTCCTGCAATTGATGCCAATTTTCCACCTGTCCCGGTTCGTATTCCCCCGGTTTTCCCCACTGCAAAAACGCGCTCAAAGCAGCCTCATTTTGTTCGTCCAGAAAACGGATTGCATAAGTAGTAAAATTGCCTCTTTTCGCCTCGCCAGTTTCAAACTTGACCTGTTTGATTTTGTCCATATTCAAGTGAAACTCAAATATATCGGCGTGCATATTGGCATATTTACCCTTTGGCAACTCCGCATAAAACAGCTTGTGAATTGAACCTCTAACTTCCAGCACAGCCGCGCTGCTAGTCACGATTAAACGCAGCGTTCCCAATTGTTCGCAAGCTTCCAAGAATTCTTTCAGGTTAGGCATAATTTAATTTGGGAATTGGGAATTGGACATTGGGAATTGGGAATTGGACGCAAGAGAATTAGAACCAACAACAACTAACAACCAACCAATGACTACTGACTACTGACTGCCAACTGACAACTGCCAACTGCCAACTAACTATTTTTCGTGCAGTTCGTAAGCAGCGACAATCCGCTGTACTAGCGGGTGTCGCACCACATCCGCCTGAGAAAATTCGCAAAAAGCAATCCCCTCAACGTTACCCAGAATTTTTTGGGCAACTGACAATCCCGATTGTTGGTGTGGTGGCAAATCTGTTTGAGTAATATCGCCCGTCACTACCATTCTCGATCGAAAGCCCAGACGAGTCAACACCATTTTCATTTGAGCCGGTGTCGTATTTTGAGCTTCGTCCAAAATTACGAAAGCATTGCTGAGAGTGCGCCCCCGCATATAAGCTAAAGGAGCTACTTCGATCAAGCCTCTTTCCATTAAATCGGCCATTTTTTCAGGGTCGATCATTTCTTGCAGGGCGTCGTAAAGGGGGCGCAAATAGGGATCGACTTTTTGCTGCAAATCTCCCGGCAAAAATCCTAATTTTTCCCCAGCTTCTACGGCTGGCCTGGTTAAAATCAGCCGTTCGTACTGTTTGCTTAACAAAGCTTGGATGGCGAAAATAGCTGCTAGAAATGTCTTGCCAGTACCGGCAGGGCCGATGCAAAATGTCAAGTCGTGAGTGCGTACTGCTTGGACGTACTGCCGCTGCTTGAAGGTTTTGGCTCTGATTTCTTCGCCGCGGCGTGTTTTGGCGAGTACGTCTCGCTGCAAGTCTTGCAAATCCTCTTGGCGGTTGGTATCCAAAGCGTGCCGCGCTGTCTGGATTTCAACTCCGGTAATAGTTTTGCCGGACTTCCAATAGTCAGAGAGCGATCGCACTAATTTATGACACAATTCTACTTGAGTCTTTGTGCCAGAAATCAGCAGTTCTTGCCCTCGCATTACCAGGTTCGCGCCGGTTTGCTTAGAGATAATTTTCAGGTTTTCTTCTTGATTGCCGGCCAGCGACATTGCGCTTTGAGTGCTCGGCAACTCTATTGTTAGTTTTTCAGTCATGCCAACATAAGCTCCCTCCAAATAAGCAATTAAAAGTTAACAATTAACCGTTAAATCAGTCACTTTTTGCGAACAAAAAGACGCCCGCTACTAGATTTTACCTAGTATCTAAGGCGTCTTTTAAATTTAGCTCCCAAATGAGTTTGGTGCTTGAGATACAAATCAAATCTCCTTTCTATCAAGTCAGGCAACTATTAGATTTTAGATTTTAGATTTTAGATTTTAGATTTTAGATTTACCTCATCCCGCTGAGATTTTAGATTTTAAATTTGTGTCCGATCGCAAAACCGGCAATCTCAAATCTAACGGGGCTTGTAATACAAAGTCTACAACAGGCAATCTAAAATCTAAAATTGTTTTTGGGCCCTTCAGTTAATAACCCGGAGTATTTCTGCTCGTTCTAAACGTAGGTGTGTTAGTACGGCGAGGTTGTTCTCTCGGAGTTCTGCTAGCTAAGGGACTGGGCGGCGACGGAGGCGGAGTTCGGGGTCGGAAGTCCCCTCGATCGCGCGTACCGCGATCCGGGCGGTCGCGATCCGGGCGATCGCGATCCGGGCGATCGCCCCTGGGCGGCCCGGAGCCGCGCTCGCCTGCTTCACCATCG
The DNA here is from genome assembly GCF_036700565.1 of Microcoleus pseudofavosus SVA1_A4. NCBI lineage: Bacteria > Bacillati > Cyanobacteriota > Cyanophyceae > Oscillatoriales > Microcoleaceae > Microcoleus > Microcoleus pseudofavosus. The sequence goes on along the minus strand of NZ_JAUBPE010000016.1, from coordinate 39,375 downwards.
TATATGTCTAGGTAGAGCGACTGACCGGCCGTCTGCGCCACCGCTTCGAGGGTAGTTCTAATGGCCTGAATATTGCGTCCGCCTCTACCGTAAACCCGCCCTTTGTCAGGATCTTCAAAAGCGAGCCGAACCCAGACCCGCGATTGCCGCGGGTGCAATTCGCAATCAACCCGCAAAGATCCGGGCGACTCTAAAAAAGGCCCAATCAAAAACTGTACGAGTCCAGCGTAGTTGGGACTAGCTGACTGCTGCTGTGCTGGATTCAACGTTGGCTCCGGCTCCGACTTGTTCAAATACATGGGCTTTTCTCAGGATGTCACGCACGGTGTCAGTTGGCTGAGCGCCTTGTTGCAGGCGCTTGACAATCGCTGGAACATCCAGCCTGGTTTCGTTATTTCTGGGGTTGTAAAAGCCGAGCTCTTCTAGGGGACGGCCGTCGCGGCGGGTAGAACTGTTCATCGCTACAATCCGGTAGCTTGTCTCGCGTTTTTTCCCGTATCTCTTCAATCGCAGTTTGATCATCTTCTTGCAGAATAGTCGTGTTTCAATTCTAAGCTATTATGTCGGTCGTCTTTCTGCGAACCCCAACTCAACCCCTATTTCTTAACCTCCCACCAAAATATCGCTGCGATTTGCAGCCCCCAAGGCCGGTCTGGCGCCGTCAATGTGCGGTGTAATTGCTAGTGGCAAAATCGATGCACTTCCCCACTGCTGCACCAATTTTTGCAAAAATATATCTTGCTGTGCTCTCAAAGAGTCCCAATCGGTGCCGCGATTGATAATTGCAAACCACACTAAACCCCGATCGCGCGTGGGTATGGCTCCAGCCAAAGCAATCACGGTGTCCAAAGTACCGGTTTTCACCACAGCGTAGCGCGGAATGTGCCGGTGTTCTACAGTTCCTTTATCGCGCCCGGACACCGGAAACAAGTCAGCAATCGTCAGCCCAGTAGTCTGAAGGTTGCGCGCGATCGCCTGCATCATCCCACAAGCCGCCCTCGGAGACATCCGATTTTCCACTCCCAAACCCGAACCGTTAACTAATTGGAGTTCCGCCTCCGGCACCCCCGCAGCCCAAGTCGCTTGCTGCTGAACTATTTGTGCCCCGCCCAAATTGTCGGCCAGCATTTGAGCCATTTCATTGTCGCTGTGGACGTTCATCTGCTTGAGAATTTCGGCTAAAGGGAGCGATCGGCGCTTCAGCAGCAAATGCCCCGAACTCACAAATTTTTCAGCAATGACGCTGCCGGCCACCGTTACTTGCGGCTTTCTAGTTCCCGGAGCCATCTTAGAATACATTGCCACCACCTCCTGCGGCCAACTGCGGCCGTCGAGAGCCTGCCGCAGGCTCTCCCCCGCAGCCAAAGGATCGGACTGGTAATTCATGCGGAAATTGCCAGTCACCACCAAATTGCCCGCCACGCGATCGATACCCATTTGATTGAGGGCATTTCCTACGGCAATCGCCTCCTCCCACACAAACAGCGGATCGCCCCCGCCGCTGACCACCAAATCCCCCTGCAACACCCCATTCCTAATCGGCCCCGTTCCCCAGAACCGCGTTTCAAACTGATAAGTAGCGCCCCAAGTTTCCAGCGACGCTAGAGAAGTCGCAATCTTAGTCAGCGAAGCCCCAGGCATCAGCACCGTCCCCTGCTGACTTACCAGCGGCAGCATTCCCGACTGCACCCAAACTCCCTGATTCCCGTCAATCAGCTTCTTATCCTTCAAATCTTTTAAATATTCCCGCACCGCCGCTTCTGCGGGCAAGTCTGGATTTGCTGAATCTATTCCCCCAAAAGCCAAATCTTCGGCCACCACTAACCCGGGTATCCCTCCCCGCCAAGCCAGCAACGACACAGCGTTGGGCCCTGCACTGCGTACCCCAGCCATGTCGAGCCACAGAGAGATGATTCCCGAACTAAATAAATCCAGCATTTTTTACTCCTAAAGTCAATCGATTTTAGATTTTAGATTTTAGATTTCAGATTGAAGAAAGCCCTCCCACTGATAAATCCGGAGGCAAGTGATGAGGATGGGGAGCTTTTTTCTCGCTCCACGGATGAATCAGGGGTTCCCGGACTCAAGTGCTTGCGGTCATGTAAACTATTTCATTGATTTTTTCAATTTGCAGTCAAAAATAGTAAAGTAGGGACAAAATAAGCTCTATCACATTAGTCGGAAACGACAATTGTCCGATCGGGCGATCGCCAATTGTAATTCTTTATTCAGACGAATGGATTCACGCTCCTGACTTCCTGGTAGAATTTTTAGTGTTTCTCAAACATTGGTCAATGAGATCGACACGCGCAAGAATTGCAATAGACGCTATGGGTGGGGATCATGCCCCCGCCGAAGTTGTAGCTGGAGCGCTTAAGGCACAAGAAGAATTAGGCGTAGAGATTTTGCTCGTGGGCGACCCGCAGCAAATAGAAGACTCGCTCCGGCAACAAGACGCGATCGGCCGCGTCTCTACAGGTCAGCTAGAAATCGTTCCTTCAGAAGGAACGGTGGAAATGCACGAAGAACCTTTGAGTGCCCTCAAACGCAAGCCCAACGCTTCGATTAACGTAGCGATGAACTTGGTAAAGCAGCAGCAAGCTGATGCTGTGGTGTCCGCCGGTCACTCCGGCGCGGCAATGGCTGCGGGCCTGCTGAGGTTGGGGCGGCTCCCCGGCATCGATCGCCCTGCGATCGGTGCGGTTTTGCCGACAATGGTACCGGGCAGCTCTGTACTCATTCTCGATGTCGGCGCTAATGTGGACTGCCGCCCCAAATTTTTGGAGCAGTTCGCTCTTATGGGAACTATTTACAGCCAGTGCGTGCTGGGCGTCGCCGAACCTAAAATCGGCCTGCTCAACATTGGCGAAGAACCTTCTAAAGGCAACGACGCGGCGGTGCGAACTCACCAGTTATTGGTGGACAACCCGAACATTCCTTTTGTGGGCAATGCCGAAGGCCGCGACGTGCTGTCGGGGAAATTCGACGTGATTGTCTGCGACGGGTTTGTCGGCAACGTGTTGTTGAAGTTTGCCGAAGCCGTGGGCGAAGTCGTGGTGCAAGTGCTCAAGGAAGAATTAGTCAAAGGACTCCAACATCAAATTAACGATCCTATGCTGCAAAAAAGCTTGCAAGGATTTAAGCAGCGGGTAGACCACGTTGAACACGGCGGGGGTTTGCTGTTGGGCGTTGCTGGAGTTTGCATTATCAGCCACGGTTCATCTCAAGCTGCCTCGATTTTTAATGCCATTCGTTTGGCGAAGGGGGCTGTTGACAACCAAGTGCTGGAGCGAATTAGATCGTCCAATCGCGAAAGTGTTCTGGAACAAGAAGCTGTAAATTAGAGGCAGTAAGTAGGAATTAAAAATTAAAAATGTCAAAATTAAAATGTCGGTTTAAACCAACTGTTTTGCTTCACAAAAAAGTAACTTCAGCAGTTTAAAAAAGAATTTGAATTTGTAGTTTTTAATTTTTAATTTCTCGACCGATCGCTCATAAATGGAGAGGAATGTTGCAGCAATCAGGGTTCGGCATTGCCGTCACGGGTAGCGGTTCTTGTACACCGCAGGTTTCGCTTGATAATAACGGTTTGAGTCAGATAGTAGAAACGTCTGACGAGTGGATAGCGGCGCGAACGGGCATTCGCTCCCGCAGGCTGGCGGACGATCGCACTTCTTTGTGCGATTTAGCCGCAGAGGCATCTCAAAAGGCGATCGAAATGGCACAAATTTCGCCGACAGATATCGATTTGATTATTTTGGCTACATCCAGCCCCGACGATTTGTTTGGCAGTGCCAGTCAGATTCAATATCTGTTGGGCGCGACAAAAGCTGTGGCTTTTGATTTGACAGCAGCTTGTTCGGGCTTTGTTTTTGGTTTAGTTACAGCCTCGCAGTTCATTCGGACAGGGGTTTATCAAAATGTTTTGCTGATCGGAGCCGATATTTTATCTCGCTGGGTGAATTGGTCGGATCGCGGTACTTGCATTCTATTTGGAGACGGTGCAGGTGCGGTGGTATTGCAGGCTTCAGAAGTCGATCGGTTTTTGGGATTTGAAATTCGCAGCGACGGCACGCAAAATTCGTCTCTCAATTTAGCTTACAAAGCCGAGTCCAAAGAATTAATTGAGGGCGTCAACATCGGAGTTGGCGGATTTCATCCCATCACAATGAACGGTCAAGAAATCTATCGCTTTGCCGTAAAAAAAGTGCCGGAAGTCATAGAAAAAGCGATGTTTCGTGCCGATATCAGCGCCGCAGAAATTGACTGGCTGCTGTTGCACCAAGCCAATCAGCGGATTCTCGATGCAGTTGCTCAAAGGCTCAAGATTCCCCCCGAAAAAGTAATTAGCAATTTGGCAAATTACGGCAATACGTCAGCGGCTTCAATTCCCCTTGCCTTAGACGAAGCCGTGCGTCTGGGTAAAGTTAAAGCGGGCGATACTATTGCGGCGGCTGGTTTTGGTGCAGGTTTGACTTGGGGGGCGGCGATTTTTCAATGGGGAAGGTGATATTTCCCGACTGTAAACTTGCGCTGGTGATTGTCGGGAGTTCGACGCTTGAAAAATACAAATCCTTTAACACGCCATACATAGGGCAAGGTGCGCAGCCGTACACCATCGGGACAGGAGTTGTTGACAAGCGCGCCCTGAGATTGAAAATCCTCCATTCTTCGATCGGCTTTCCCCAGCTTGAAGGTGGAAAATCCTGCTGGGCGCGATTAATTTGATTAAAGTAGCAAGAGAAAATATAAAACTCGTAAAAATCGCAGTTATTATGTTAGAATTGTGAGTCGCCAGTAGATAGTTCGTTAACCGAAAGATAGCGGATACCAGCGAGCGAACGAAAGAAGCGGAAAACAAAGAATTTTTGCAATCACAAATTAGCAACCACCAATTAGCAGATTACCGGAAAAATGACTAAAACAGCATGGGTATTTCCCGGACAAGGTTCCCAGGCGATCGGGATGGGTGCAGACTTATTAAACTTGCCAACAGCCAAAGCCAAATTTGAGCAAGCCAAAGAAATTTTAGGTTGGTCTGTCGCGGAAGTTTGCCAAAAAGAAGAAGCAAAACTATCTCGGACTCTCTACACTCAGCCTTGCTTGTTCGTAGTAGAAAGCATTTTGGCCGACTTAGTGCGAGAAAAGAGCGATCGGCCAGCGGTCGTTGCCGGTCACAGTTTAGGAGAATACGTTGCCCTCTACGCAGCAGGCGTCTTTGACTTTGAAACGGGATTGCGCTTAGTCAAACGCCGCGCCGAACTCATGGACAGTGCTTCCGGCGGCCAAATGGTGGCTTTGATCGGGTTCGACAGGCAGGAACTAGAACTGCAAATTCAATACAGCAGAGACGTGGTGCTGGCAAACGACAACAGCGAAGCACAAGTCGTGATTTCTGGAACGCCCGCAGCAGTAGAAGATTTGCTGGCCAAAATCAAAGTCAAACGCGCCGTTAAATTGAATGTTTCCGGTGCGTTTCACTCTCCCCTGATGGCATCAGTGGCGGCAGAGTTTCAACTAGCGTTAAAGTCTGCAAGGTTTTCCGATGCTAAAATGCTGGTGCTCTCGAACGCAGAACCGTCAGCGACTACCAGCGCAGCCACTTTAAAGCAGCGGTTGACTCAGCAGATGACCAAAGGCGTGCGGTGGCGAGAAATTTCTCTGCAATTGCCGCAACAAGGAATCGATCGCGTAGTGGAAATTGGCCCTGGCAAAGTTCTCACAGGTTTAATTAAAAGGACAACTCCAGATTTAGCGCTGGTAAATGTTAGCAGTTTTGCAGATTTACCCGCTTAATCTATTTTTAACCTGGGATTAAACGGCAGGTTATAAAATTTAGAGTTAAGTGGCCCGAAGATTGTCCAAAAACGAATCGCACAACAGGCAAATCCGAAGATTGCCTGTTGTGCCAGTTGGCGATAGACGATCCAGACATTTAGAAAATATTTAGTGAAAATGTAGATATCGATCGACTCTTCGGGGCGATCGACAAATCCTGATGTACACTGGGCGTAAAAACCAAGCTTATCTGGTGTTTATATGAAAAAAGTCCTTTACTGGTTGATGGGCGACAAGGCAGGCAGAACCATAGTAGGCGCGTGGAATTGGCTGTGGGGAATTCCGGTAGAATCCGGCGGTAAGGTGTCGGTGGCGGTGGCCGAAGAGTCGCTGCGATCCATGCAAGAATCAGTGCAAAAACTAGCAGCAGCAGTCTCCACCCAAGTTGCAGCCTACCAGCGCGCCAAAACTAAATATGAAGAAAAAGTTAGGGAAATGCAAACAACCGAGCGCCAAGCCATCACAGCCCAGCGCAACGGCAACGAAGAAGCAGCCCGCTTAGCAATGTCGAAAGTAATTCAGACAGAACAAATTCTGCCGCAGTTAGAATCCCAAGTAAAACAGGCAGAACAGTACGTCAACGCTTCCAAAGACAAGCTAAATAGAGAGCGCACCAAGCTGGAAGCCTACAAAACTGATATGCAAAATATGAAAGATATGGCAGAGATTAACGAAGCTCTCGGAGCCATATCCAAAGTCAATAACGACCTCAGTATCGATTCAGCTCGATCGCAATTTGACCAAGCCAAAAACGCCGTCCAAAACCGCAACCTCCAACAGCAAGCTTTAGCCGAGCTATCTGAGAACCCCCAAGAAAGACTTCAGACAGAATTAGAAAATATGACTGTAGATGATGAAGTTAATCGCAGGCTGAAAATGTTAGATGACTCTAACAACAAACAACTTCCCAACTAAGGAGAATTTATGGCTAAGAGTAGCGGGCCTCCGCCCATAGTTTTTATTCTGTTATTTCTGTTGCTCGCCGGTGGCGGTTGGTTCTTTTTTCTGAACAAACCAGCGGCACAGGATGCTAATAATCCCTCCACTCCCCCAACACCCGCAGGCGGTGGTGGCGCTTCGCCCCTTCCGAGTGCGCCCGCAACCGGCGGTGCTGCGCCTGTTGCAGCTAGTTCCTTTGCGCTTCCAGCTTCCGTACCTGCGGGTACGGCGGTGAGAATTGACGGTTCTACGAGCATGGTGACAATCAATCTCAACCTTAAGAATGGCTTTCAAGCCAAGTTTCCTGGCACTACAGTCGATACCAAAGCAAATGGTTCTGCAAACGGAATTAAGGATTTGGTGGCGGGAACAGCCGATATTGCAGCGATATCGCAACCTTTGACTGCTCGAGAACAAGGTCAGGGTTTGGCAGCGGTGCCTGTTGCCCTAGATGCGATCGCCCTTGTAGTCGGCGCGAACAACCCGTTTACAGGAGGTTTAACCTCCGCTCAAGTTCAAGATATCTTCAAGGGAAATGTTCAAGATTGGTCAAAAGTAGGCGGCGCGGCGGGCCCGATTAAAGTGATAAATCGACCCGAAGTTAGTGGCACTCACCAAACGTTTAAAGAACAAGTGCTAGGAGGCGCTAATTTTGGCATTGGGCAAAATATCACTACGCTCGATCGAGATGCGACAACTCCCCTGCTGCAAGCTTTAGGCAATAACGGCATCAGCTATGCGACTTTCGCTCAAGTGGTGAATCAGAAAACGGTGCGCGTTGTTCCCGTCAACGGTGCGACGCCGGATGCTGCTAACTATCCTTACAAGCGGCAGTTGTACTACGCTTACAAAAATCCTCCGAGTCAAGCGGTTAAGGATTTCTTGGGTTACGCGACTTCGCCTGATGGACAAAAAGCCATGCTAGCTGGAAATTGAGCCTTGGCAAAGTTTCGACATTCAAAAATTCGCCAGAATAAATTCTGGCGCTACACAAGCAAAGTCCGCCTGCGCGGACTATATTCTTCAGTCCGCGCAGGCGGACTTCGTTTGACAAGAAGCGGTTTCAACCGCCGAATCATATCAATTCCGGCTGCGCCGGAATGATATAGAGGACACGGCAGTGCCGTTTCCCTACCGCGATCGATTGTAGGGAAACGGCACTGCCGTGTCCTGATTTCGGGTGATATTAATTCCGATGCAACCGGAATTGATATCATCTGATAGGCTAATATTCGATGTAATTTAAAATTTCAGGTTTTTCTGTGAGTAAAAGTCGCGAACCAGTCGAAAGTTTACTTCTCTACTATTTATTCAAGTGGTCGATTGTCAGCCCGATGCTGCACCTTTACTTTCGCGGCCGCATCTACGGTGCTGAAAATGTTCCGGCAGAAGGGCCGCTGGTGGTAGTCAGCAATCACGCCAGCGATTTTGACCCGCCGATTTTGTCTAATTGCATGAGGAGGCCGGTCGCATTTATGGCGAAGGAAGAGTTATTTAAAGTTCCTATTTTGAAGCAGGCAATTACGCTTTACGGTGCTTATCCAGTGAAGCGGGAAAGTGCCGATCGCAGTGCAATTCGATCGGCTATCAACTCTTTGGAAAATGGCTGGGCGACGGGTGTATTTTTGCAAGGAACTCGCACCCCTGACGGCAGAATTACTGAACCGAAATTAGGTGCTGCACTGATCGCTGCTAAGGCTAAAGCACCGCTGTTACCTGTTAGTTTGTGGGGAACTCATGCGATTTCTATCAAAGGTTTGCTAGTGCCGCAACCGGTGCCGTTAACTATACGAATTGGTAAAGTAATTGAAGCGCCCGGTTCCTCGGATCGGGCCGAGTTGGAAGCGCTGACTCAAAGATGTGCGATCGAGATTAATGCGATGCACGATTTGGGGCGATAAGCATCGATAACATGGCAAATCAGGACACGGCAATGCCGTTTCCCTACACCGAAATTATCCATCGCCCCATTGAATCATCTAATCATCGATCGATTAATTGTAGGGACACGGCAATGCCGTGTCCCTACGGGGAGCTTATCATCCTACTTGTGATTCATCTTTTGCTGCGATTTCTGCGGTTACATAGGCAACAGCCAAAGGGGCAACTTTTTCTGTAACTGCTGCGATAAGTTCGCGGTCAAAGTCAGTCCAAACTCTGGGGCAATCGAAAATACAAGGCTGCAAAACCCCCCACAACAAGCCGTCAGCACAAAGGTGAGCGTGAATCAAAGCTCGATGTCCGAAATCTTTCGCCTCAAAATCTTTGTTGACAATTTCAGGATTTGCTGTTTCAACATCCTCAACAAAAATCGAAGGTTCAGTTCGCAAAGCTGCTGCAAACAAAGGGTCTTCTTCCCCTAAAGATTCCGGTTCTTTTTTCCATTCCGCGTCCCTAATATCTGGATAGTTCGAGTTGCGACGCCAGCAGTAAGGTACTCGGCCAGTTTGGGTTTCAGGATTGCGGAGGTAGAGAAAAACGCGATCGCAATTTAACACCTCGCCTAAAGCCGGCACCAAAGCCGAAAAAACAGCATCCGCACTCTTGCTGTCACTCAAAATTTGCTCCAGAACTTGTGGCAGAATTTGGTCGGTCATTAACTTTAGCTATTGAAGTTCATCTACTGATTTTAAACTACTGGTTCTATTCTCTTCTGTTAAGCATTGGTGATCAGCGTCTTCCCGGTGTCTTAAATCGCTATAGAAGATAAGTTTTAAAACCAGAGGGAATGGGGAAAAATTTAAAACTTGCTCAATGCTTCCTTTGTTTATTCAATTCTGGCTTGGCTTAAGTTAGCACCCGTATAACCGGTTGTCAGCCAAAGAATAGCTCTAGCACCGTCGCGAACAGCTTTTTCCACCGGTTCGGGGGTTCGCCCAGACGGAACTGCCACAGGCTTGAAACTAATGCCTCGACTGCCGAGCACGATTTCGCCGATAATCTGAGCTCGCCGCATATGATCGTCAGAAGTGATCAGATACACGCTCTCAATCCCTCTAGCTTTCAATTCATCTACCAGGGTGGTAAAATTTGTTACCGTATCCACCGCTCTATAGTCTAAGTGCAGGCGATCGGACTTAATTCCCGCTTCTGAAAAGACCCATTCTGCGAACTCTGGATTGCTCCCAGAAGACACCCAAATCGGCAACTGAGGATGGTTGCGAGCAAATGTGGCGGCAAACACCTCTCGCTCCGTAGCCCCACCTAGAACTAACACAGCTTGGGGTCTCTGAAATTCGCTCTTAAGCTGCTGATAGCCAAACCAACACGCCATCAAAAGCCCTACTAGGAACCAAAAACTGCGTGAAGTGTTCAAACGCTGGTAACGCCGCTTGTTTAAATTGACTCTTAACCACATCTAAACCTATAAAAACTTTATGTAGCTGACAAAGGAACCATAACAAAAAATACCGCACGTACAGCCCACTAACAGGAATTAAAAATTAAAAATTAAAAAAGGGTCAGGGGATTTGAGATTTGAGATTTGAGATTTGAGATTTGAGATTTGAGATTTGAGATTTTAGATTGACTCTACGCTTGTGCTGGGGCTTAAACAGGCGATTTCAGATTTGAGATTTCTGATTTGAGATTTCAGATGGGACTCTATAGAGGTTCTGCGTAAGTCCTCGTCTTCAAGCAAATATTCGTCTGTGAGCCAATTCCTTAGCGGATATGCAAAACAGAAGGGAAAAACTTAAGCTTCACCCTTCTGCTTTTAATTTTTCTTAATTTTTAACGGGACTGGCCGGAGTCGAACCGGCGACCTAGCGCTTCAGATTTGTGTGAGTTTCCCCACTCTCTGGACTATACCTTCACCATAGGCTTGCAGCCTTTAGGCGGTGGCCGTCTAGTCTCTAGACCTTCCTGATTTCAATAATAGCGATCGCACAATCGCCACGAACTCAGGCTTGGCTTGGTATTGCCTTAGAGTCATAGGAACCCACGAACTCTTTAGGTTTCACCGAGTTTGACCACATTCACTCCCAGAGTTTCCTCGCAGGGTGCCCGATTCTTCAGGAGGCGCTTGCTCTATCCATCTGAGCCACAGCCCCAGTTGCTGAACCGTTTTGATTATAGCAGCTAATGTCGATTTTGAATTTTTTATTTTGGATGATTAGGGAGCGCAAGCTGCAAGTTTCGCAGCGATGCGGGCAAAGTTTTCTGCTGCGGTGAGTTTACCGGCACCGTAACAGGCGCGCTGTCTCCATGCGGTGACGGGGAGGTGTCCGGGGGGAGCATTTTCGTTGAAGGAGAGCTCGCTGTAATATTTCCAATTTTCCTTGACTCGCCAGCCGACTCGATCGCAAAATTCAGTATAATTTGCCCCGGTACTTTCCCAAATCTGCTGCTGTACGCTCAACCCGAACCGCCCGCTGCTGTATTGTTGCCAAAGTTGGTCGATCGTGCGAAGGTCTGTAGGAGGACAACTGTCAATATCGGCTGCACTCAGCCAGCCTTCATCTTCCCTGAGAGTAATTTGCAGCAAGATTTCCCAAGTATGTTCGTCAGCTTTGCGCCATTTTCCGGTTTCTAACAGCTTTGTCAGTTGCCGGTAATCCATCCCCACTTCGGAAAGTGCCGGAGTTTTGTCGGGTATGGCGCCGATTTTCTCTTCCAGCCTTCGTAGAGTGCTGACAATCAATTCGGGGTTTAGTTGTTCGAGGCGGTACAAAACCCATTCTAACTGAGATTGAAGGTACGTGCGGGCGATCGCACCTTGCTGCAATTCCTGTTGCAACTCGTCAAATCGCGCTGACCAATTTTGTTGATTGCGGGCCAATTCCCACATTTTTTTTGCCCACTGCAATCTAACTTGTTCTTTTTTTAAATAAGTTTTGGAAGGCTTACCACGCTGCGGGTAGGGAGTCAAATCCCAGCCGCAAATTGAGCAAAACTCTGCTTTTTCTTCTATGTATTCAGCACCGCACACTGGACAGTTAGACATATTGCAGTAAATTCGGTTGCCAAGTAATTATATGATATCAATTCCGCTCTTCATCGGAATGATATAAACGGAGGACACGGCTTGGCCTAAGTCCCTACCACGATCGATTGTAGGGACACGGCAGTGCCGTGTCCTCGCTTATCATTCCGGTGCAGCCGGAATTGATATGATGTTTGATAAATTAACCATAATTCAAGTAGGTGCGCCGTGCGCACCCTACAATTTCAGTTAATTATAAGTGTAAGGTGCGCCTCGGCGCAGCCTAAAGTTAGAGTTAATTAAATAGCTCTAACAAGGCAAGCGAATAGTAAACAAACTGCCTTTGCCCAACTCAGATTTTACCTCGATCGTGCCGCGGTGAGCTTCGACTATTTGGCGGCAGAGGTGCAGTCCCAAACCTGTGCCAGATTTCTTGTGAGTTCCCGAACCAAACCTTTCAAATAACTTTGCTTGTTCTGCGGGAGAAATGCCCGCGCCTGTGTCTTTGATTTCTATGATTACCCATGCCAGGGGTTGGTTTTTGAAGCTGGTATAAGCAGGTGAATTGGCAGCTTTTAAGCTGACATCTATTGAGCCGCTGTCGGTGAATTTAATCGCATTTCCGATTAAATTTGTCAGCAAGCGGTGCAGTTCGAGACGATCGCCCGGATACTTCGCAATCGGTGCACTTTCTGCACTTTCTGTCAAGTCTAAATTCAGCGACAAACTTTTAGCATCGGCTAGGGGAGCGAGTTCTTCAGCTACCTCAGTAATAAGCTGGCGCAAGTCCACGGCAGCGAAACTTAGGGATTTGCGGCCTGCTTCGTAGCGGTAGACTTCCAGCAACATATTTACCATCGCGATCAGGTTTTTGTTGCTGCGAACCATCGTCCCGAAAGCGTCGCGCATGGGAAGGGAAATTTCTCCCAAAGCTCCCTGCTGCATTAAGGTTAGCATTCGATCGGCGGCTACCAGGGGCGTCCGCAAGTCGTGAGCGAGTCGGGAGACAAAATCTTCGCGCTGGAGGGCGATCGAATTGCGCTCGTCTACGCTGTGTTTGAGCCGCAGGAGCGATCGCACCCTAGCCAGCAGTTCGTCCATTTCCACGGGTTTGCGGATGAAATCGTCTGCTCCCATATCCAGTCCCTGGACTACGCTCGCACTGTCGTGAGCTGTGATCAGCAAAATCGGGATAAAGGGCAATTCCTTATTTTGTCGCATTCGCTGCGTGACTTCGTAACCGTCCATTCCCGGCATCATTACGTCTAGCAGTAACAAATCCGGGGCTGACTTGTCAATTTGGCTCAAGGCCGAAAAGCCGTTGTCGGCCGTGCTAATGTCGTAACCTTCTTCTTCCAGAATTGTCTGTACCAACAAAACATTATCTGGTGCGTCGTCTACCACCAGAATGCGATCGGCTTTTGTGGCATTCGGAACAGATAAATAATTCATTTAAGTCGCTGGAAATAAATACTAACTTTAATCTTGCATCCGATTTATGTTTTCACATTTTTCCACTTGTTAACTCTGTCATAAGGAAGATATCAAAACTTTACCCAATCTTTTTACTTTTGAACACTCGGATGTGATATAATCTACTACTTTGTTGTCATAGTATGCACGCCGTCCCAATCGTCGGGCGGGGGCACTTGCAAATAGCTCAGGGCTCGCTCAATGTGAACTTCCACAGGTCGATCGCTCGGTCGCATCGCTAAAGCCGCCTCAAAAAAACTAATAGCTTTCTGAAAATTTCTAGCAATATAAGTATCCCGACCGTTGCTGTAAAGTTCCAAAAACTTTTGGGTTTCCCCGTCCAGAGGCTCAGCACTATTTTGGACCAACTCGTAAATGCCGATCGGCTGATTTTGGCCTTTAACCCGCACCTTGTCCAACTCTCGCACCCAAATGCGATCGCTGCACAAACTGTAAGTAAATTCGCTCAAAATGATATCGCAGCGGTACTCCTTTGTAAGCTGTTCCAAGCGCGAACTCACATTCACAGCATCGCCGATGACCGTGTAATCCATCCGCTTTTCGGAACCAATATTTCCCGAAACCACTTCTCCCGAACTAATTCCTATTCCGAAGCAAAACGGATCTTTGCCGGGGCGAGAATCATTAAACTCTTTCAAACGCCGGCGCATATCTAAAGCCGACTGAACCGCCATCCAACCGTGACTTTCGGGAGGATTCAGCGGCAGGGGCGCGCCGAACACCGCCATTAAAGCATCGCCGATAAACTTGTCTAAAGTACCTTCGTAGTGGAAAACGGCCTCCACCATCGTCTCAAAATACTCGTTCAGCAGGGATACCACCTCCGACGCTCCCAGATTTTCGGTCAGGGTGGTATAGCCGCGAATGTCAGAAAATAAAATAGTAACTTCTTTGCGTTCGCCCACCATCAGGGAGCCTTCGCCCAAGGCCATCACTTTATCTACGACTCCGGGAGTCAAGTAGCGGTACATGGTATTTTTCATCCGCTTTTCGCGGCTGATGTCTTCGAGCACCACTAAACCGCCGCGCACGCCGCCTTCTGGATTGAGCAGCGGGTTGACAGTCAAATTCAAACTGCGTTCAATTACTTTAATTTGAGAGGCCGAGATGGGAAGCGGACAATAAGGGTGATATAGCGCAGAATTGGGCAGCGAAAATAGAGATTGAGAATTAGCTAATTCTGTTAGCGCTACTTCTTCAGTCCACGCACTGTTTTCGCCCCAAGCATAATATAAACCAGGGTTTTCAGGATCTGGCACTGCCAAAATATAACTTTCTGCTTCTTCTGCTTCTTCTGCTTCTTTTTGTTGGGGATTTAGGGTTTTTTCCACCAACAGTCCCAAAGTTAAACTTTGTTCGGGAACGTAATGTCTGGCAGCATTCTTGAGACTGTCTTCCAGTCGAAATTGCAAATTGTCGATCGGCACTACTTCCCAAACATAGCGATTCACAAGTTTATCTTCCCAAATCTGGGGATTTTGTTTGCTTTTAGCTTGATTTACCGGACAGCCCAACAATTCTAGCGCTGCTTCGTTGATTGTCACAACTCGCCCCTTCAAATCCGTGGAAATTACTGCATCAGAAAGACTTTGCAGCATATCTTTCTGATACTGCTTTTCCACCATCACGTTCTGAAACAGTTGAGAATTTTGCAGCGCCATTCCCGCTTGAGAATTAAACGCTCGCAAAAACTCTTCATCGGAAGTAGTAAAAGTGCCTTGGTTCTTATTAATTAGCTGAGTCACCCCGATCAGCTCACCTTTAGCGTTATGCACCGGCATACACAAGACAGTCCGAGTGCGGTATCCCGTTTGCTTGTCTGTAGAGGGATCAAAGCGGGGATCGTCGTAAGCATCTGTAATATTTAGACGTTGACCGGTCGAAGCGACGTAGCCAGCAATTCCCTTATTAGCAGGAATGCGGATTTCCATCATCGTTTTGCCGTCGGCCTTTGCGACTTTTGTCCACAATTCGTTGGTTTCCCGATTCAACAAAAATAGCGTGCTGCGATCGGCCTGCATCAAGTCCCGTGCTTGATCCATGACAGCGCGCAAAGTTGTTTCCAAGTCAAGACTTTGCCCCAAAGTAGTGGTGGCTTTCAGGAGGGCGGCAAGCCCTCGCTGGTTGCGGGCTACGACGTAGAAAGACTGACAGCTTTCGAGAATAATCCCGATCGAATCAGCAAAAGCCTGAAACTGCTGTTCGTCTTCCTCGGTAAAGGGCACATTACCAGCTTTATTTAACAGTCTGACCACTGCTACTGGTTCGTGTTGGCTCTTGCTGCTAAAAATCGGCATACAGAGAATGGTGTTGATGTGGTAGCCCGCAGGTTCATCAACTTCGGAACTAAAATGCTCGTGATCGCGAGCTGAAGCAACATTGACTAATTCTCCGGTAGTTGCGACGTGGCCTAAAATGCCTGCATCCATCGGCAAGCGAATTTCTACATCTATGCCTGTGCTAACATCGACCGTTTTGTGCCACAGTTGATTTTTGCTGGGGTCAACCAAAAAAATTGTTGTCCGGTCTGCTTGCAGAATTTGACCAATTTTGACAGTGAAGGCATCTAACAGTTGCTCTAAGAGAGATTCGAGTGCTTCATTGTTAATCAGGTCCATCGCCCGGATAAATTGCTGAAATTCAGCCGTGATAAAGTCCAGCAGGCAAACTAATTCAGGAACTGGCAGGCTCTTAACACGCGAGGTCAATGCCCCCATAAAATTGACTTGACTCAGTGTAGCCAGAACGCTACCAGCATTGGAGAATGTCATGATTAACTGCTTGCTCAGAGGGGTAGGCTGACCCGCAGGTCGATCGGGGAAGAGATTCTGCGGCGGTGCAAACTATTTAAGTTGTTTGCTTTTCAAGCCGCCACTCGGTTGTCGCTTTGATGAATCGTGAGTTCAAAACTGGCGGACGCAACTTGAGTTTGCTTGTTATGTATGCTCGATCGATTGTTTTGTTTACAACCTCGATACTGATGAGGGTTCGTCAATTAAACCTTAACTTGAGTTCGGAACACTGCCAGCCTGAAAATTAGCTCGCAGGCTTTCGTTCGATCGAGCGCCGGCCATGTAGATTTGACGCTATGTGCTCGGCTGCTGCGCGGTGTGACTGTTTTAGCGCACTCGGCGACCGTATCCGGTCTGGTGAAGGGCGCTATTATGTCGCGTGTGCGAGGCATTTACAAAGCTACTCATAGTCTAATGGTAAATGCAACAGCAGGATAGCTACGGTTATCTAAGTAGCAAAAAGTTCGATCGGTTTTTGAGGAAGCGCGTTTTTGCTAGAAACTGACGGTTGGGCGAGCAAAGCTACAGCGTATTCCATGTATTATGTGGTACAGACAATCTGTGTAGTAAGTAAGGTGCGTCGCCCACGGGCGATCTGCAAGTTCCACGCTCACATGGAACAGCGACGCACCCTACAAAACAGAAACCACACAATATCTGTTTAAAGGCGCGACAGCTTATGCCATTTAGGCAGCCGAGGGCATGGACTGGGCAAATACCACCGATTGATAGTAGCGCCGCAGTTGTGCGGCGGCGGCGGCCCAACCCCAGCGTTCAGCTTCTCGGCGAGCGTTTTGGCGCAGGGTTTCCCGTTCTTCGGGATTCGCAAACAGACGCTTTGTGGCAGCTAGGGCTCCTGCTTCGTCGGCGGGGTCAAATAAATATCCGTTAACGCCGTCAGTGACAATATCGGGAATTCCACCACTGCGCGCCGCCACTACGGGAGTCCCCGCAGCCATTGCTTCTAGGAGCACCAAGCCCAGGGTTTCGGTGCTCGACGGAAAAATGAAGGCATCGGCAGATGCGTAAGCAGAAGCCAATTCTTGCCCCTTGAGGTAGCCGACAAAATTGGTAGGGGTGCCGGCAAAATATTGTTCGAGGGTTTGGCGGTGCGGGCCGTCTCCCACTAGGGCGAGGCGGGCGTCGGGAATGGCTGCGAGGACTGGTTTGATGCGTTCGATTTCTTTTTCTGCACCGAGGCGGCCGACGTACAGCAGCAGGGGACTGTCTGGGTTATTTTCCGAAAGGCGCGATCGCATTTCT
Source organism: Microcoleus pseudofavosus SVA1_A4 (assembly GCF_036700565.1). Classification (NCBI taxonomy): domain Bacteria; kingdom Bacillati; phylum Cyanobacteriota; class Cyanophyceae; order Oscillatoriales; family Microcoleaceae; genus Microcoleus; species Microcoleus pseudofavosus. The sequence goes on along the minus strand of NZ_JAUBPE010000016.1, from coordinate 22,125 downwards.
CGACTTGCTAATTCGGGGACAAACATTTCAGTATCTACGCCCCGCTGCCACAAATCTACTCGCTCAATGCCGTGGGTTCTCAATTCCTCCACCATTGCTGTAGAAGTACACAGATTTAATTCTGCTTGGTTGTGGGCACCTTTGAGCAATTCCCACAATAAAGGTTCGAGCACTCCAAAACCGTAATGGTGCAAATATTTCGGCAAATGCGTGTGGTAAGAAGCCAAAATCGGAATGTTCAACTTTTTGCCGTAATATATACCGCCCAATCCCAAAATAGCGGGATTGACAACGTGAATAATATCCGGTTTAAACTGCTGTAATTGGCGACCGACAGCCGGAGAAGGAAGTGCCATTTTCAGTTCCGGGTACATCGGCAAAGGCAAACCCTCCACACCGTAAACTCGGGCGCCTTTGTATTCTTTAATCCCGTAATCTGGAGAAAATATCAGAACTTGTTCGCCCGATCGCTGCAAGTGATCTACAGTGTGAATCAGGCGCGTCACAATGCCATCTATTTTCGGCAGAAATGTTTCAGTGAAAAGAGCAATTTTCATAGTAAGTTACTTAGAGAGCCGATAATCCTAGCCTCTGGGAGATGTCGGGGTCGATGACAGGATACACTGTCTCACAAGGAGTCAGTAATTGCGTGCTATCGCCTCCGTTATATTGACGCTGTTGCTGTACGAATTGGGAAATATCCTCGATATTAACAATCCATTCTCGCGCGTAACTGGCTAAAACACTGCCGCGCAAACCGAGTTGAATTGCGCGCCGATCCATTTTCGATCCATTTGGGTGATGGTCCGGATCCCATTGCAGCCGTACAGCCGAATTTTTAACAGCTTGTTGCCATTCTTTTTCGCTGCCATACACTGCTGGAACGAAATTGGAATGGACAGCAGATGCTAAAATTTCGTTAAAAGCCGATCGCTTCAACCAAATAGCCAGAATTACTTCTTGTCCGGGTTTTGTTCCCCATTCCGATCGATACATCATCCATAGGAAGTTTGGCTTAATCCAACTCATACGATTCAGACTGAATTCCCCACCGAAATAACCTTGTTCCGCTGCAAAAAGACCGATCGCCGGACGGTAAGCTTGGTACACTACAACGGTATTTTCGTCAAATTGTGCCAGAATGTGACGACCTGTTTTCGGCCATTTACTTGCCTGGTTTAAGTATGGTTCGGTTCGCAGATTCATTGCCACTAATTACGAGCGATTTTTTTCTAACGGTAAGGTACAAACTCCGTAAATTCCGATAAATACAATTATCCCACCTAAAAGTAACCCCACACCTTCAGCAAAGCAATTAATTCGGTGAATTTCCTGTGCTGTTTTGGCAATTAAGATTTCTTTTTCCGCAACAGAAGACTCTTGGCTAACGAGCGCGGTAATTTTGATTGCTCGCCGTTAGTGCAGCCCATTCCGGTATTAAATAATAAGCACAAACTGCACTAGCTAAAAATCCAGGCAGAACCACCAAAAACAACAGAATGAGAATTCGACTTTTCACGGCTTTATTCCCAAACAGCCAGCAGTAAAAACCTTATGCCATTTTTCAATTAAGCGCAGAGGACGCAGAGAACACAGAGCAAAAGATAAAAAAAGATAGATATGAAAAAAGTAATCTACACCGAAATTGATTCAGAACTTGCAAACATTTCTCCTCTCTTCCCTATTTTTATCTTACTTCGCGCCCTTCGCGCCTTCGCGGTTCGTTAAAAAATCTCTTACCCCGCAGGTAGATACCAGAACTTACTTCCAAGAAACCTTCGGCAAAATCTGATTTTTATCGACGCGGTGCTGATATTTTGTGGCAAAATTCAGCAGAGAATCGAGCAGGGAATCTGAGAGGTAGTGCGGTTGCAAGCCGAGGTCTAGCAAGTTGGTGTTTTTGGCATTGAAATAATGTTCTTCTTTCTCGACTCTGGGATTTTCGATGTTGTTGATTTCTACTTTTAATCCCATTGCCGTGCCTGCTTTTTGCACCAATGAGGCTAAGTCGCCGACGCTGAATAGTTCGGTGAATTGGTTGAAGACTCGGAATTGTCCGGCTTCGGCGGGGTTGGCGATCGCCAATTCCACGCACCGCACGGTATCCCGAATGTCTAAGAAACTGCGGGTTTGTCCGCCAGTTCCGTAAACTGTCAGAGGATGACCGATCGCAGCTTGAATGCAAAATCGGTTCAATGCTGTCCCGAATACTCCGTCGTAGTCCAAACGGTTGATTAGCAGTTCGTCCATGCCGGTTTCATCTGTGAGTACGCCGTAGACGACGCCCTGATTTAAGTCGGTGGCTCTTAGACCCCAGATTTTGCAGGCAAAATGGATATTGTGGGAATCGTGGACTTTGGAAAGGTGATAAAAACTTCCAGGCTGTTTGGGATAGGGTAGTGTATCCTTGCGGCCGTTGTGTTCGATCGTAATGTAGCCTTCTTCGATGTCAATATTCGGCGTGCCGTATTCGCCCATTGTCCCCAATTTCACCAAGTGACAGTCGGGGAAATCTTCGCGGATGGCGTACAGCAGATTCAGTGTCCCAACTACGTTATTAACTTGGGTGAGCACTGCGTGTTCGCGATCGATCATCGAGAAAGGTGCCGAACGCTGTTCGCCGAAATGGACTACAGCCTCTGGTGCAAATTTTCTCATGCTTTTGCTGAGAAAATCGTAGTTGGTGATGTCACCGACGAACAACTCGATCGACTTGCCCGTTAAATCTTGCCATCGCTGGAGTCGTTGCTGAATCGGTGCAATGGGAGTGAGGGTGTCGCTGCACAGTTCCAGATCCCAGTGCCGCCGGACGAAACTGTCGAGGATGCCAACTTCGTAACCTTTGTTTGAAAGGTAGAGTGCGGTTGCCCAACCGCAATAGCCATCGCCACCAATAACCAGGACTTTCATAAAACAACAACGGTGAATCTTGCTTGCCAATACTGGGTTAATGTACCAGGTAATGGTGCATTCTGAACCTTTAATCAAGCGTGTTCGCCCAAGAGGGAATCAGTTTTTTTGTATTAAACCTGAATTTCGTCGGCGAAACTGGCGCGGCGGGTGAATTCAAAGGGGCCGGCCTGGGCTCCCCAGACGTGGGCGTCGGTTTCTGGGTCGCGCCCGCGATCGTGGCTAATAAATTTGTCTTGGTCAATCTCGAATTCGCTGTCTAGATAAGTTTTTTTGCCCTTTCTGACCACCATGCAGCCTTTTCCGGGTTCGACAGACCCTTTGAAGCTGTTGCCCGTCCACTGCGTAATAAAGGTGCAGCCGGGAAGCAGTGTCAGTTGTGCTTTTTTGATTTCTTGCAGCCGTTGCGGGTCGCGGGCAGCGCCGTAGAATTGTTCTTCGTTTTCTATGGCATAATTTTCGATGTCGATTCGATCGCCCACCGGCACTAATTTTAGCACTCGGACTCGGTACGGTACGTGCAGTTCGATATCGTAGGCTTGTTCTAGGTACAAGCTGATCCCGTCGAGAACTTCGACTGGCAAAGGTCTCATGCAGACGCGAATATGGGCGAAGAAGGGCGGGTTTTCAAATGCTTGGGCTTGGTTGCTGAAGTCGGCGGCCATCCAGCGGGCGAGGGTGACGATATCGGTGGAATGAGTCATTTCGATTTTCGATTTTGGATTTTAGATTTTAGATTGGGGAGGCGAGTAAAATTTATTTTAGGGGAAAGGGTGGCCTCTTTGCGGGCGATCGGCTATAAATATTTAGAGAAATGGATTGCAGAATTACCATGAAACTAGAATTAGTTTAATTTAGCACTATCCAAGCTGTGGCTTATGACGAAAGAACTTCCACTTTGGAAGTTCTTTTGAATAGCGGCAAGATATATCGATACTTGGAAGTTCCAAAAACGGTATACTTATAATTGATGGCATCTGACTCAAAAGGTAGTTATATGCCAATACGGTTCAGTTAAGGAAAATTGTAGCGAAAATGTTGGGCGGAGTGAAACGGAGGGTTCGTTGACTCGTGCCCAACCTACGCACTCAGCTAATGTCTCACGATTAACAATATATGGATGCGAGCTTTTATACGAATAACAACTGCTCTATGGAAGATACAGACCTATAAAAGGAAGTTAAATTGTTCTTATGTAAACCATATTGATTTATACTTAATCTTCCTTTCTGTAGAAGAGGGCTACTCAGGAAAATGTCTTAAAAGTAACTGGTAAGCTTGAGATTTAGGAAGAAAATTCGATAGATATGCCTTAAAAACTTTTAACATTTGTATGAGTTTATTTCCGATTATTTTATCCACATGAAATAACTGTTTATTATCTAAATAAGCAAGAGAAACTGCTTCAATTCCTAAATCTATTGTCTCTATATCCCATTTTAAATCATCAGGATTAGCAATTATATATGCAATGTCTTCTGCGATTTTCACTACGATCTCAACATCAGGTTCTGCACTACCAACATACCCTGATAAAAAATTCAAGAATACTTGTTTTTCAACAAGGGTACCAGTATATAACAAGGGAAATAATTGTGTGTCAACAGAGTATTTATTTGAAATACGCCCAAAAATTCCTCCTAATAGCCATGAAGGTTCATCGCTATATCTTTCAGTAGATAAAGACTTTAACTTATCAAATAAGCATTGAATTACTTTACGATCCGAATAATTATTAAAGAAAGTATCGATTTCATCGTCGTCATCTATGTCAAATATTGTATCTTCAAAAAAGGCTTTTATTTCTCGATCGGAAGTTACCATTTAAATATGTTTTACTCCTACGTTAAGGCCTGCATCATTAAATAATTTCTGAACGTTATCTAAAATTTCAGCACCTGAGATTTTTTGAATATTTGACTGGGATTGTTTGATTCTATTACCAAAATCTGAATAATACAATCGTTCCGCTAAAAAACCATTCGATACACCGCTAGCAAAACCCGCACCCCACTCTCCAAACATCCCCAGAATTTCCTCACCCTAGCCCCGATGCCAAGCGCAAAAGTAGGGTGCGTCGCCATCGACAATTCTGATCCTGATACAAAAAATCGGTAGCGACGCACTTTTGCGGCATCATCAAGGGGGTGCGTCACTACGATTTGGTGTCTACTCGCGCTTGGGCTTGCTCTGATGATTTGACAGATAAGCGATCGCAAATAAAGCAAATCCAATCAATGCAAAGGAGAAAATAGTTGTCAGAGTACCCAAAGCGTATAGGGCAGGAGACGTGACGTTGGTAGTCATTCCAAAGATTTCTAGGGGCAGAGTATTAGTGTCTCCCGATGCCAGAGAAGTGCGCGTGAATTCATCGTAGGACAACGTAAAACTCAGGAACGCCACCCCAATTACACTAGAGGCAATCAGAGGAAAAACAATTTGCCAAAATGTGGTGACATCGTTTGCACCCAAGTCGCGGGAAGCTTCTTCATAAGCTGGATTAAACCGCCCGAAAATCCCCAGCATAATTAAGAACGCAAACGGTATAGTCCAGGTGAGATGAGCTCCTAACGCTGAGGTATACCAGGCGTTTTCTAAACCCGCTAAGTTGAATACAACCGCAATCCCTAACGAAATCAAAATACTGGGAACAATCAGGCTAGAAATGGTGAGGTAAAAAATCAAATTCGCTCCTTTGAATCGGCTGCGAAATGCCATCCCTGACATGACGCTGGTGATGACGGTCAACACCATAACAATCAATCCCAACCACAGCGATCGCCAGAAGGCATCGGTAAAGTTTCCTACCCGCTGTTCTTCAAATACCGATTGCATCCACATCAAGCTAAACCCTTTCATGGGAAAGGTTAAATTGCCTTCAGGGCCTTGCAATGACAGGATAAAAACGGCGGACATCGGGCCGTACAGAAACAAAACAAACAGTCCAAAGAAAGCAGCCAGAAAGTAATAGGATAGCGGGCGTTTTTTCCCTTCCATAATTCCTCTACAGTTCTTTACGAATATCGACAACGCGCAAAATAGCAGACACCATAATTAGGGTAACAATCAGCAGAATCACTGCATTCGCGGCCGCGAGGGGATATTGCAAACTACCGATCTGGTTTTTAATCAAGTTTCCTACCGAGGCAACCTGTCCGCCGCCCATCAGCCGCACCGTGGCGAATTCTCCCATCACCAACGTGATGATAAAAATAGTGCCGATCGCAATTCCCGACGCCGACAGCGGCAAAATGATTTCTTTCTGAACTTGAAAGGGCGAAGCGCCTGCATCTTCAGCCGCAGAAACCAGCGCTCGATCGATTCGCATCATGCTGTTGAAAATCGGTGCCACCATAAACAGGGCATAGAGATGCACCATCGCTAAAATCACCGAAAAGTCGGAGAACAGAAACATTTCAATCGGCTTATCGGTGAGGTGCAATCCCATCAATGCCTGGTTGAGCAGCCCTTCCCGTCCTAAAAATGGAATCCAGGAAATCATCCGAATAATATTCGATGTCAGAAATGGCACAGTGCAAATCAAAAACAGAATCGTTTGCCATTTTGAGTTCTGAACGTGAAACGATAGAAAGTAGGCAACGGGATAACTAATCAGCAAACAAATCAACCAAACAATTGCCGCAAACTTAAAGGTATTGAGATAAGTTGCGACTGTGACTTTGGAGGTAAAAACCGTGATGTAATTTGCCAGCGTAAAGCCGGGCACCATCGAATATCCGTTGAAGTTCCAGAAGCTGACGGTAATAATTGCAGCGATCGGCAATACCAAAAATAGCAGCAGCACCAGCGTTTGCGGTGATACCAGCAAGTAGGGTTGAACTGCTTTCCAGTTGAACGGCTTAGCTCGACTGGGACGGACTGGCGGTGAAGATGTTGGGAGATTTTGAGTTGCTGTCATAAGCTTTCTCCAGGTTAGGTAAAGGGGGGTAAACACAAAGAGTGCGCGTTTACCCGCAGGCGATCGTTAGAAATTGAAAGTGCTAGAAACTGAAGCTGGTTCTAATTACACCGATAAACACCGTATCGTTTCCACTATTGTGGTCGGGATTTGTAATCATTACCAGACCGGGTGTAACCGCAATAAAGTCATTGATTTGATACCTATAGAACGCATCCACCATGAAGGAGGTGCTTCTATCCTCAAACAAACTAACATCGTTGCTGGTGACTTTAGAAGGCATACCCAACGTAATGCCGCCTAAGTTGCCTTCTTTCAATAAATCGGGAAAAGCCAGCGCGACCGCCCAGGATTGAACGGTGGCATCGGCACCTTTCGTCACCCCCGACTTAGAAGTCGTGTTGGCCAGATAGTACCAGCCACTCAGGATAAATTTAGGACTGAAGGCATACTGTGCTTCTACTCCGTAGCCATGCGTCAGGGCGTTATCTGTTCCAAAGGGTTGAGTGGCATTTTTGCTGCCAAAGTACCCCCCTGCAGGTGCATTGATGTTGCCATCGTCGTAGGCGTTCAGGTAAGTGAAGGCAATGGCTGCCTGAGACGTAGGTCGAAATGTGACCTGAGCCAACGCACCGTAGGGGCCGTTGAACAATCCTTGTCCCTGACTGGGATTGTTGGCTGTGGGGGTTCCTGCCAAATAACCGCCGCCAATGTTGATTTTGTCGGTGAGGTTGTAGTTAAAGCCCGCCCCAGAAAGCCCGCTGGGAAAGTAAATGGGACTGCGGAGGGCAAATCCAGTCAGCACCGTATCGTAATCGCCGTCTAGCGGGTGCAATGTCGGGACGAATAAATCCAGGAAGCCTATGGCTTCTAAGAAAAAGGTGCCCCGATCGCCCAACGGAAAGCGATACTCAAGCTGGTTAACTTTCAGCGAATTACCGCCGCCATCCTGAAACGCCAGATTCGCCATTCTTGTGCCAGTCGCATCGGCAAAACTCGGCGTATTGCCGGCTTGCAGTCGGATAATCAGCTTATCTTTGCCGGTGAAACTGCTGGTCAGAATCAGACGCACCCGATCGGAGAAAATAGTGCCATCGTCCACATCTCGCCCCGAACCATCCGCCTTTTTGTCCGCGCCAAAGGCATTTACCAAGTTGAACAAAACATACCCATTCAGTTTGGTTGTAGTCGAGAACTGATTGCTTTCTAGATTTGCAGTGCGGGCTTCCAACGCATCGACTCGCCCCCGCAGGGTTGCTAGTTCAGCGGCAAATTCTTCTTGCAGTTTTTGCAGAATTACTAGGTCTTCTTTGTTCGCCAAGTTGGCGGTGCCAGTAGTAATGAGTTCAGTCACCCGGTCGAGACAGGCGTTTAAGCCAGCGGCGAACTCGAAGCGCGTCAGGGCGCGGTTGCCTCGATAGGTTCCATCGGGATAACCAGCGATGCAACCGTAGCGCTCGACCAGGGATTGCAATGCCTGAAAGGCCCAATCTGTCGGCTTGACATCTGAAAGCTGGGAAACCGATGTTACCTGACCTTGAAGGCTGTTTTCCAGCGCATAGTCTTGAATCTGTGGCAGGGAATCAACCGTATTGTTACCCGTTGTTGATGGCGCGGGTGCAGTAACCTCAGCGGTTTGGACATCGCTTTTTTGAGGCAGCAGCCCTGGTTGGGGGACGATCGGCGACTCGGCAGACAGGGGGTTGTTGTCTGCTACCGAAAGGGGGCGATCGCGCAATAATGACGCTTCAGGCAACGATTCAGTCGCCCTCGCCACCTTTGGGGAATCAGCCGTATCGTTATCCGCTGATGGCGCGGGTGCAGAAACCTCAGCAGTCTCGGCCTCGCTGTTTGGAGGCAGCAGCCCTGGTTGGGGGACGATCGGCGACTCGGCAGACAGGGGGTTGTTGTCTGCTACCGAAAGGGGGCGATCGCCCAATAATGACGCTTCAGGCAACGATTCAGTCGCCCTCGCCACCTTTGGGGAAGCAGCCGTATCGTTATCCGCTGAAGAGGCGGGTGCAGAAACCTCAGCGGTTTGGGCTTCGCTGTTTTGAGGCAGCACGCCTTGTTCGGGGACGATCGGCGACTCGGCAGACTGGGGGAGGTGGTCGGGGGCGATCGACTCAACGTTATCGGGCGATCGCGATTCTGGCAGCGATTCAGTCGCCCTTGCCGCTTGAGCAAACAGCAGCAGCAATCCAAAGACAATCGAACCGCGTCCCAGGACGCTTTTGAATAACACCAACATCTTCAACTCCTCACCACTATGAAACACATTTCAACGGAATAGTCGCGCAAAGCTAACTGCGAAGGCTCGGGTTTTAGGTTCTAGGTGAGCGGTGTGAAAGACTCTGCCACCGATCATCGGCCGTGCGATCGCGCCCTTGCCCAGCACCCGAAACCTGACACCCAATCCCGATCGAGCGGTTTAAGATGCGACAAACTCGTTCCACTTCTGAACCAAGTAGGTTTGCTCTTGCATCACTGAGTTCCAGCAAACAATATTGGCAAAGCGTTCCTGAAAGGAACCACCATCTCGCACTGCGCCCTTCGATTCAATCTTTTTACCAAAGGGATCGATGATGTCTGCTGTCGCGGGCTTGCCTTCGTACCAGAAATCCCACTCCTCCGGCTTCATAAACTTGCGGGCGGTTTCTGGTGCGGCACTGTAATACCCCTGGCGAGCTAAAAAGGCTCCCAGCCAACCATCCAACATCCAGTTGAGATACTCGTATGCGGCATCCAGAGCAATACCCTGTAGGTTTTTAGAGAGTCCAATGCCACCGCCCCAGCCGCGATACCCTTCCTTGAGTGGGGCATAGACACAGTTAATTCCCCGTGCTTTCACAGCAGTCACCGCAGGCGACCACATCGATTGCAGCGCCACTTCCCCAGATGACATCAGGTTGACGGACTCATCAAAATTTTTCCAAAAAGCCCGGAACTGCCCATCCTTCTTGAGTTCGATCAGCTTGGCTGTGACTTTATCGAGTTCTTCTTTGGTCATGTTGCCCTTGTCGCCGAACTTCATGATTCCTGCTGCTTCTAATACCATTGCCGCATCCATAATCCCGATCGACGGAATATCCAGCAGTGCAGTTTTGCCTTTGTATTTCGGATCGAGCAGTTCTGCCCAGGATTCAATTTTCTTGCCAGTCAGGTCAGGTCGGTAGCCCAAACTATCAGCATTGTATTGAAACGGAATCAACGTTGCCCAATCCGTAGGCGTGGGTGAAAACTCTTTCGAGTCTTTACCTTTGACATACATTACTTTGAAGGGAGCTGTTCCCTGGGAATTGTTCACCTTCGCACCTTCGGCAAACTTACCTGTTGTGAAATAGGAAACAATTTTGTCCCAGTTTTTGATTTTCTTCACCTCAAGTGGTTGCAGATTCCCGGAGGGAAAGACCAATGGTAAACTGAAATATTCACCATCAAAAATGTCGTATTGCTTGGGCTGAGTAATGGCGATTTGACTATTTTCTTCTGTGCCCAGCGCCCGCAATTGAATCTTAAATCCCAAATCCTTTTCGGCTTGAGCTTTAATTTCTTTACTTTGAGCTGCTCCAGTGCCAATAAACCGCAGGGTGACATCTTTAAGTGAATTGGTAATCACCCCCGGTGCAGTCCCGGTCGTGGCTTCTTTCTTGGGACTGCAACTTGCGGCGGCAACCATTGCTCCAGCAGCTAGTCCGGTTCTGATTACTTGACGGCGACCGATCTTTGACATGGCTATTGATCCTCACAAAACACGATAAATCTAACTAAAAAAAGTCTGCGAAACGAAGCAGCAAACAGGAAAGTCCTGGACGCATGGGGGCCAAGAAACCGGGTTTTTAACCGAATCTGCGGTCTGCAATGCGTCTTTTCGTCCATCTAACCCGGTTTCTAAACACTCGTGCGTCCAGGACTACAGGATTAATCATCGGGTGTGAGAAGACATCTATTGAATGCGGTTCTAATAGGGCAGAAAAACGCAATCATCTTTTGACCAACTGAGGACAACTAACTGCCCTTCGCTCAGGGAATTACGGTTCCAGTCATTCGTGCGAGCTTTATAGAGCAGTTCTTGTCCGGTTGCTTCCGCCATTAACGAAACTCGCGTCACGTATCCGGTCATTTCTACGGCGGTGATGCGGGCGACTACTTGGTTTCCTGCCAGGGTTGATGTGACTGGAACATCGGGGTTGTAAGCCTCCACAAGGAGCAAGTCAGGACGAACCGAACAAGCAGCTTCTGTACCGACAGGGCTGGAGTAGCCTCGGCAGTAAAGGACGCCGAAACCCTCTACTTCTAACTGCACCACATCCAACTCACCGTCACTGACCGCATTTTTGACTTTGCCGCTGAATATATTGTTGTCGCCCATGAATTTGGCCACAAACTGAGAGCCGGGACGATCGTACAATTGATCTGGAGTGGCAACTTGATCCAGCCGTCCGTGGGTCATCACGACCACGATGTCAGACAGGGAAAAGGCTTCTTCAACGTGGTGTGTCACCTGAATGAAGGTCAAGCCGAATTGCTTTTGAATTTTGCGGAGTTCGGTTCGCATTCGCACCCGCAGGTTTTCATCTAATGCGCTGAGGGGTTCATCCAGCATTAGCACTTGGGGGCGGGTGACGAGCGCTCGTGCTAGAGCAATCCGCTGTTGCTGTCCGCCGCTGAGTTGGGTCGGTTTGCGATCGCTCGTGTGGCTCAGCCCGATCGTTTCCAGCATCTCTCCTACCCGGACACGACGTTCTGCATCCGGCACGTTCTGCATTTTCAGACCAAATTCAATGTTTTCCCAAATGGTTTTGTGAGGAAACAGGGCGTAGCTTTGGAACATCATGGAGGTGTTGCGTTTGGCTGCTGGCAAATCGTTGACGCGCTTGTCGCCGATCAGAACATCTCCGCTGCTGATGTCTTCGTGTCCGGCAATCATTCTCAGAACTGTAGTTTTACCGCAACCGCTGGGGCCCAGAAGACAGCAGTATTTGCCTGCAGGAATATCGAGCGTGATGTTTTCAACTGCTGTCACGGAACCGTACTTTTTGGTGACGGATCGTAGAGATACCCCTGCGGCGGCTTGCGCCAAAGCTTGTTGGATATTGGTGGCAGAAGATGGGGTAGTTCTGTTTGCTCCAACGGTTTTTCTTCCAGTGTCAATTTGCATGGTTGCTCCTGCATGAACAGAAATGAGTGTTATGGAACTTGATGAATGAGAGTGAAGAAGATATCTGAATGCTTTAAGCTAGTTGGAACAGTGCCTCACGAAGGTTTACTAAAGAACCTCTGCGGGTTTGTCAATACGATCTTGGGTGATTTCTCGTTAAGCTGAATAGTAAACTATATAGACCCAAAGAAGTTTCAAAAACGGGCATGAAAGATACAATCTGTAAATTACTGCTTTGCCAAGGGAGCTTGACCAAGTAGTCTGAAATAACTCTGACCCGTGAGATTTGGTTTGGTGAAATGCTAGATTGCGGACGATGGTTGTATACAGTACACGACTTGAGATATCAAAAAAGTGTTTATAGATACTATTGGGCGATTTCGATCGAGAGCGTGGGGACAATGAGGGCGATCGCATCAGGCTCAATGGATTTGTATAACTGATATCAAATCCGGTGGCCTTGGAATTATATAGTGGGAGCGTCCCCAAGAGCGATTTGGTTAGTTCGCTGTGGACGCTCGCACGCTATATCGTCTAAATATATTATTCCGATACAACCTGAAATGATATGACTTCAGAGAGTTATGAATTTTAGTAAAGAATAATCAGCGATCGCAACTTCTCATCGTCAAGGCGAATAAACCTCAGATTTAGCGTTACTCTCAACATATTGCTGATAAGCTGCCTCATCTCCTCCAAACGAGTCGATAGAAATGCGAGCACTCGGAACGGGCATTTCTAGGACTGGGTTTAGGTGCGTACTGACAATAACAGACAGCAATCAGATCGTAGTTGCTTCCTGGTTCCGCAGTTGGGTATTGTTCAACCCTTACAACTTGCCAATCTCCGACTCGGTAGTGAGTATCGCTGTCGGGGAATTGCGGATCGTCGAACTTTTCAATCCGGTAAAACTCGTAGGGACGATTTCCGGGTTGAGGTAGAGGTTCCTCAGAGGAATCGCAATACTCGCAGAGAATATCAGTCGTTGCCCCAGTGTGAGCCAACATTCTATTTTCCCAGCCTTCTGCTGACATAGATTGAGCCTTAAAAATGATATATTTCCGCATAATTAATTTTCCTCCTCATCTTCTAGATAATTGGGGAATCGAGCGATTTTAAATTTTAGATTTTAGATTTTAGATTTTAGATTTTAGATTTTAGATTGAAGCATTAACCAAATTATTTTGGATCAAATATTAAATTAGCCAATTGTAGCATCAAGTTTTATGAAACAAAGCACTTGCGCGGTAAATCCACAGGTTTAATCAGAGATTTTTCGCGCAAATACTTCGCCCAAATGTTACTTTTGCCAGAGATTAAATACTCTGGTTATGACATCTAAATTAGCAAATTAGATGAGTTTGACAGCCCGCAGACCAAACATCAGCACTGTCGCCAAGCCGACCATGCCGCCGAAAATCCCAAAATAAGTTATTGCTCCGCTAAGAGTCATTGCAATTTCTCCAAAACAACTAATAAAAAGACCTATAAGAACTATAATCGAAAATCTAATATCTAAAGTAGATAAATATGCAATCCATAATTAAAGTTGACTTGGGGCCACAATCTTACAATGTTTGCGTGCGATCGGGCGGTTTAGACGCACTCGGCAGTCTGATGGGCGATCTGAGTTTGGGCAAAAAAGTGCTGCTGGTGTCGAATCAGTCGATTTTTCGGCACTACGGCGAAAGAGCAACAGCAGCCCTCGAATCGGCCGGTCTGGAAGTCAGTAGCTGCATTTTACCACCGGGAGAACAGTACAAAACTTTAAATTCGGTGCAGAAAATTTACGGTGCGGCTTTGGCAAACCGTTTAGAACGTTCCTCGACAATGGTGGCTTTGGGCGGCGGGGTGGTTGGGGATATGACGGGTTTTGCTGCGGCGACTTGGCTGCGGGGAATTAATGTCGTGCAGGTTCCGACTTCGCTGCTGGCGATGGTTGATGCTGCTATTGGCGGCAAAACGGGGGTGAACCATCCTTTAGGGAAGAATTTAATCGGGGCTTTTCACCAGCCGCGCTTGGTGTTGATTGACCCGGATGTACTCAAAACTCTGCCGGCGAGGGAGTTTCGTTCGGCGATGGCGGAAGTGATTAAGTACGGGGTGATTTGGGATGCTGAACTTTTTGGGAAGTTGGAGAATTGCAAGCGTTTGGATCAAATGCGCTATGTGAAGGCGGATTTGCTGGCTGAAATTTTGAGTAGGTCTTGCCAAGCTAAGGCTGAGGTGGTAAGCAAAGACGAGAAGGAATCGGGTTTGCGGGCGATTTTGAATTACGGGCACACCATCGGTCATGCTGTGGAAAGTTTGACCAATTACAAGGTGATCAATCACGGGGAAGGAGTCGCAATCGGCATGGCTGCCTCAAGCCGATTGGCTGTGGAGTTGGGAATGTGGGATGCTGAGTGCGATCGCCGCCAGTCTGCTTTGATTGAAAAAGCGGGTTTACCTGCCAAATTGCCCGCAGGTGTAGATGTTGAGGAGATTTTGCATACTTTGCAACTCGATAAGAAGGTGCAGGATGGCAAGGTGCGGTTTGTGCTGCCGGTGCGCTTGGGTGAGGCTGCTGTGAGCGATCGGGTGGATGGAGATTTGATTTTACAAGTTTTGAAGGAAATGCTTTAAATTCTCGTTTTTGGGGGTTTTTAACCGCCGGTGAACGCCCATTAACGCCGATCGCTCAAGGTGTTTTTTGTTTCAATGTCCGATCGGCGGTTGAGTTTAGGAGCCGCTCGACTGCGAATTAATTTCCTCCAAAATTTTATCGACTCTGTTAGCCGATTGAGTTCTGCCTTGCTTGATAAATAACTCCTTAGCTTTTGTGAGGCTGGCTACTGCCTCCGCTTGGTTTTCCTTGTCTCCTTGCTGGTACAAACCGACTCCTAAATTGTTTAAAGCATCGGGATATTGGCTGTTAATTTTAACTGCTTGTCTCCACTGAACAATTGCCTCGGGCAACTGCCCCTGACTTGCCATCGCCACGCCTAAATCGTTGTGAGCTTTGGCGTGCTGAGGGTTGACTTCAATTGCTTTTTGGAATAGAACGATCGCATCGCTCATTTTACCTTGCCCCGACAGCATAGTTCCCAACTTGTAATAAGCATCTGCTTGTTTGGGATAGCGAGCAATTAGTTGCCGGTACAAAGCTTCGGCATTGACAGCATTTCCTTGACCGTAAAGGTCGTTGGCAGTTCTCAAACCCAGCGTGTAGCCTTTACCTACAACTTCGCATTTTTTCTCGGAGTTGCCTTGCTGCTTGCAAATCCTGAGTTCGTCTCCCTTCATTTCGTAGGACATAACTTCCCGAACTGCCGGCCCTCGGCGCGGTGGCTGCAAGTTCTGCGACTGCAAGTTTTGCGAGAGTTGCAGGGCGATTGTCTCAGCCCCGGCCGGTTGGGCCGCTGCGGCATTGCAGATTCCTGCACCCACCAAAATGCTTGGGGCGATCCACTTCAAAGGTTTGAACAAGCGAAACTCTCGATCGTTTTTCATGTCTTTTGTGGAAACGTGTTGTTGATATCCTGGGTTTCACTAGCGCCGTGAGAGTCCGAGCAGATAGGGACTACCCGATGAGATAGTTATTGACAGTCGAGATATTTTAGCACTGTGGGGCCGAGTTTGAGTTAAATTAGAGTAGATTCGCGATCGATTCTCAGTCAACCTTAGCAGGAAAATAGAAATGGGGCAGTCTATTCTTACCATGCTCTTTGCGCTCATCCTCGGCTACGCTGTTAACTCCAGCGTCAAAATAGTCAGCGGCGGCGACGAAGCTTTAGTGGAACGTTTGGGTCAATACAAGCGCACCCTCAAGCCCGGATTTCACTTTATCAGTCCCCTGGTCGAAAAAGTCGTCTGCGTGGACACAAGCCGTGAAAGAGTTTTAGATATTAAACCTCAGTCAGCAATCACGGGAGATAATGTGGCTCTAGAAGTCGATGCCGTGGTGTATTGGCGGGTTGTGAATTTACAGAAAGCTTATTATGGAATCGATCAAATTGAAAATGCGATCGCCAACTTAGTTTTAACAACGTTTCGCGCTGAAATTGGTCGATTGCCAATGCAAGACATCTTGGGTTCCCGAGATGACATGAATAAGAAGTTACTCAAGAAATTGGACGAAGCTACCGAAACTTGGGGTGTGAAAGTAATTCGCGTTGAAATTCAAAGCATTACACCTCCGAAAAGGGTGCAAGAAGCTATGGAATTGGAGCGCGCCACTAAGAGCGAGTGGCAAGCAATGGTCAATAAGGCGATCGGCACTAAGGAGTACATGAGGCTGTTAGTTGAAGCTTTAGACTCCCATCCGAATAGCAAGCAAGTTTTGAATTACTTAGTAACCGAAAAATACTTAGACGCTCAACAAAAATTGGGTGAAAGCGACAATGCCAAAATTCTGTTTATGGACCCGAGAAATATGTCAGAGGCCCTCAACAATTTGATGGAGTCTATCCCTGATATCTCTCCGGGAGATGGCGGCGGGGAAATGAAAGTTATCGAGACTCAAACTTCTCAAGACTGATATCGGAAGATGGCGTCGGCTACCTGAGAGACATCGCGCATTTCTCTGACATCGTGAACGCGCAATATATCTGCTGAATTTGCGATCGCACTTGTACAAGCCGCCGCTGTCCCCCAAATTCTTTGTTTGGCTTCTGGCTGATTCAAAATGTGACCGATGAAGCTTTTGCGCGATACTCCGACTAAAATCGGACAGTTTAAAACACGAAACTTTGGTAACTCGCGCAGAATTGCCAAGTTTTGGGTGTAATTCTTAGCAAAGCCAATACCGGGGTCGAGAATAATTTGAGATTTGTCAATTCCCGCAGCAACTGCCGCCGCAATTCGACTCTCTAAAAATTCCCTAATTTCCCCAATTAAATCGCGATAATCTGTGAGTTTTTGCATCGTCTGGGGAGTTCCCCGAATGTGCATCAAAATTATTGGCACTTTTAACTCAGCAACCGTTGACAGCATTTTAGAGTCAAAAGTTGCTCCCGAAATATCGTTAATTATATCAGCTCCCGCCTCAACCGCAGCTTTCGCAACCTGCGCTCTGGTAGTATCGACCGAAATAGGAACTGAGCCAAAAATCTCGGCTTTTTGCCGCAGTATCTGTACGAGAGGTATAACGCGATCTATCTCCTCTTCAAAGGAGATTTCCGCTGCACCGGGCCGAGTAGATTGACCGCCAATATCAATAATATCTACCCCCGATTTTACCATATTTTCCGCTTGCAATAAAGCAGATTCTATAGTATTGAAATCTCCGCCGTCGCTAAAACTGTCAGGGGTAACATTCAAAACGCCCATTAAATAAGTGCGTTTTCCCCACTCGAAAGCTTTATTTCTAAGTGTAATTTTTTGGTTATTTATCATATCACCTCATCACTCGGCGATTGAAATCGCTTCTTGTCAAACGAAATCCCTCTCTAAAAGACGCAAGAATAAAGCAGAAGCGCCATTCTTAATTCAACCAAAACTTAACCAGCTAAAAACAGTGTCCACTGTCAATTCTAATTCAATTTTATCAATTATTGGCAACCGAGCTGCACCTTTGTACAGTTCTACTTTTTGTCCTGGAAATACCGCCAAAATACTCTCTTCTTCTGGATCTAGTAACCACCCCAACTCAGTGCCGTTTCGCGAACAGTGGAGTAAGTTACTCAGCACTTTTGTTTGGCTTTGGTTTGGAGAGAGAATTTCTATCGACCAGTCGGGATTAATGTCAAAGCGGTTAGCAATTCTACCAGACGGCAAAAAAGGAATTCTTTCCCATCGGAATACTGCTACATCTGGCACGATTGATGCCCCGCCAAAAGTGCAGCGCAACTCGGGAAAAGCATTGGCAATTTTCCGAGTTTTCGCTACTTGATTGATAGTTTTGCAGAGTTCACCTTGAAGTACGCTGTGTTCACCTTGAGGCATCGGCTTCTGAATGATTTCTCCGTCAAGAAATTCTGAGGCAGGTTCAGTTTCAGGAAGTTTGAGAAACTCGTCTAAGGCGGGTTTGGGTTTAACGATCGCAGTCATAGGTTAATTCTCCAGATCGGAGAAACACTGAACACATCACAATTGTACGCGAGAGGTGTTTAATTCCCGCTGCCCTTGTTCCACTTACCAATTAGCAATTACCTATTAGCAATTCCCTATTACTGATAATTGACAATGCGATCGAAACTCGCAGCTTCCAAACTCGCACCACCAACCAAAACCCCGTCAATCTCCGGCTGAGCCATGACTTCATCAATATTCTCCGGTTTAACAGAGCCGCCGTACTGAATTGGCACGTCAGGATTAGTCAATTTACTGCGAATCAAACCAATCACTCGGTTAGCTTCCTTCGTTTCGCAAGTATCGCCAGTGCCGATCGCCCAAATAGGCTCGTAAGCAATTACCAATTTCTGCTGGTCAACCCCAACCAAATCTTTTTCCAACTGAGAAAAAATGTGAGATTCAGTTTCCCCTGCATCTCGCTGCTGCTTGGTTTCCCCAACGCACAGAATCGGAATTAAATCGTATTTCTGAGCAGCTTTCAGCCGCAAATTCACCGTTTCGTCAGTTTCCCCAAAATATTGGCGCCGTTCGCTGTGCCCTACGATGACATAGCGGACACCAAGTTCACTGAGCATTGGCCCGGAAATTTCCCCAGTAAAAGCTCCAGACTCTTGCCAGTGAACGTTCTGAGCACCGAGTCTGATCCGGCTGCCGTGCAAATTTTTCGAGAGGACAGCCAAGGAAGTGAAGGGAACGCAAAGCACGACTTCCCGTTCCTCTGGGGTTTCCGTCAGGCAGGACATGAATCCTTGAAGAAACTCTAGGGATTCTGCCCTAGTTTTGTACATTTTCCAGTTGCCAGCTATAACTATTTTGCGCACTATTTCTTTAAGTCCTTGTCCTTACAACGCAATTAATAGTCTAAAGCTTTAGGGTACATTTCGATCCCTTATTGCCCAAACTCGATGCGAGCTTGCTCAACTAAGTCAACTGTGACGACTTCGGTTTCGGCTTCGCGGGCCAACTGCTCGATGCGGACGCGAGCTTGTCCCCGGACAAAATAGGGAATATTTTTCAGCTTCGCTTTGGCTTCTGGCGTCCATTTTAGATCGTCGGAAAATTCGGAATCGGGCATGGCGTATTGAGCGATCGACTAAAATCCTTTATTGATCTGGCTTTGATGGAAAGCTTGGATGTATTAAATTTACCATAAGTGCGATCGGGCCACACGTTCTCACTCTCCATTAAATTACTTGCCTAAAATAGCGGACGCTTCTTGTAAAAGCTGATTCTGCTCTTGTCGAATTGCCTCCAACCTTGTCAAAATATTAGCAATTCGTTCCTGAGACTCCCAACTGTTTGATTCAACTCCCCTCAATTGTAAAGCTGAATTATTTTTGTCTTCGGGATTCTTTGAAACCAATGAGTTTACAGCCACTCCGCCGGCATTACTTACAGATTTAGAGCCGACACTCAAAACCCCTTGCATAAATTTTACAGGGCTTGGCAGAATAAATAACCATCCTTGTGCAAACAAGCTACCTAAAGTCTGTAATAAACCTAAGATACTCAATATAAATATCAGCAACATTGCTAAAGATATCAGCGGGTTACTCACCAACCAGAAGACTACCGGGTGAGAATCAATCCAATCTTTAACAGTACCATTGATAGCACTTTGAATGGCATTTGAAGCGACATCGCTCATATTTCCCGCCTTGTGAATGCTATCTTCCAATGATATCTTAGCCTTTTCTGTAGCTTGATTTACACTCTCTACAGCTTGGCTAGTTGTTTGATTCAGAGTATTGACAGCAGAGTTAAGCTGTTCGGCATTTAAAGGAGGATAGTAGGGTGCGTCAGTAAAGAAGCGTTTCCCATGTATAGTAAGCGTTCTAGCTGACGCACCTTACCTGGATCGTTAATGGTTTAAATGCGTAACAGCTTAGTAGTTTGATTAATAGTTTCTTTAGCAGTTGCCGCCGAGTGAGAAACAGCATCAACAGCTTTGTTGGTAGTTTCACTAACGCGACTAACTGCTTGATTGGCGAGTTCAGATACAGAAATCCTCGCTTTTTCTGTTTTCTCGGCTACAGTACCTAAAGCATTGTTCGTAGCTTGATTAACAGCATTGAGGGCAGAATTAGTAGTTTGAGTGAGAGCTTCTTTTGCCTTGTCAGCAGTTTCAGAAAGAGAAGATTTAGCTTGGGCTGTTGCGTCTGAAGCAGAATTAACTGCTTTTCCGACTTGTTCCGTCAAAAATCATTTTGTTTTTTGAAAGCTTTGAAAAACATCAGGCATTGCTACTTCCATAGTAAGTGACCTCTCTCAACTTAATTTACTGTTTCCAAGTGATTATAGTATAGCTGCTATTTTTAATAGTCATAATCTGAGTTAATCAGCAGTAAAAAAAGCTCCCGCCGTTAAGCAGGAGCCTTTTTCGATTAGACAATCAAATCAGAAATAAATTCGATCGATTAGTCTAAGTTTGGCATAGAAAGTACCGGTTCATTTTCGCGATCGATACCCTTCTCAAAGCCAGCGACAGCCGCGCGAGCGCGACCCGCGTGCCACAAGTGGCCGACCAAGAAGAAGAAACCCATCACAAAGTGGAAACAGGCCAGCCAAGAACGAGGTGACGTAAAGTTAAACGCGTTAACTTCAGTTGCCAAGCCGCCCACAGAGTTCAGAGAACCCAAAGGAGCGTGAGTCATGTACTCAGCAGCGCGGCGAGCTTGCCAAGGCTGAATGTCGTTCTTGATTTTGTTCAAGTCCAAACCGTTAGTACCGCGCAAGGGTTCCAACCAAGGGCCTTGGAAATCCCAGAAACGCATCGTTTCACCGCCGAAAATGATTTCGCCAGTAGGAGAGCGCATCAGGTACTTACCCAGACCGGTGGGGCCTTGTGCAGAACCGACGTTAGCACCCAAGCGTTGGTCGCGGATCAGGAAGGTCAAAGCTTGCGCTTGAGAAGCTTCCGGGCCCGTCGGGCCGTAGAATTCGCTGGGGTAAGCAGTGTTGTTGAACCAGACAAAGCAGCAAGCGATGAATCCCATCAGGGACAAAGCGCCCAAGCTGTAAGACAGGTAAGCTTCGCCAGACCAGATTAAGGCGCGGCGAGCCCAGCCGAAAGGCTTGGTCAAAATGTGCCAAACACCGCCAGCGATACAAATCAGGCCAAGCCAGATGTGACCGCCGATGATATCTTCCATGTTGTTGACGCTGACAATCCAGCCTTCGCCACCAAAAGGAGAGCGAACCAAGTAGCCAAAAATCACAGCCGGGTTGAGAGTGGGGTTCGTGATAATACGCACGTCGCCGCCGCCGGGAGCCCAAGTGTCGTAGACACCGCCGAAGAACATGGCCTTAGCCACCAGCAGCAAGCAACCGCCACCCAACAAAATTAGGTGATAGCCGATGATGTTGGTCATCTGGTTCTTGTCTTTCCAGTCGTAGCCGAAGAAAGAAGAGTATTCTTCGAGAACTTCTGGGCCGCGAACGGCGTGATAAATGCCGCCCAAACCGAGAACAGCAGATGAAATCAGGTGAAGAACGCCGACTACGAAGAACGGGAAGATATCCGTAACTTCACCGCCGGGGCCGACGCCCCAACCCAAAGTAGCGACGTGGGGCATCAAAATTAAGCCCTGTTCGTACATGGGCTTTTCTGGGATAAAGTGAGCGACTTCAAACAAAGTCATTGCACCGGCCCAGAACACGATCAAGCCAGCGTGAGCGACGTGTGCGCCCAGCAGTTTGCCAGAGAGATTGATTAAACGAGCGTTGCCAGACCACCAAGCGAACCCGGAGGATTCTTGGTCGCGACCGCTTGCGTAGGAATTAGAGAGCGTTACCACCCGGTAGAACCTCCAACGATTTTAGATTTTGGATTTTGGGTTTTTTTGTTCCCTAGTAGGGCACGGTATCACCGCGCCTGCCCCGGGGAATAGGGATTTGGATTTCAATTTCAATTTAAAAAAATTCATCTGAAATCCAAATCCTGATTTTTTTAAAGTGCGTTACCGCGAGGCAGAACTTCTTCAGGGAAGATGAAGTTTTCGTGAGGTTGGTCGGTAGGAGCCATCCAAGCACGAATGCCTTCGTTAAGCAGAATGTTCTTAGTGTAGAACGTTTCAAACTC
>NZ_JAUBPE010000190.1:0-1311 GCF_036700565.1 Microcoleus pseudofavosus SVA1_A4 | reverse complement strand
GGGCATAGGGCATAGGGCATAGGGCATAGGGCATAGGGCATAGGGCATAGGGCATAGGGCATAGGGCATAGGGCATAGAACATAGGGCATAGGGCATAGGGCATAGGGCATAGGGCATAGGGCATACCTCACTTTTTCGAGAACCGCTATATAAGATTAATGTTGTGACTGCGATCGCAGACTTAAAACGCAGCTCGTCACATAATTAGAGCCGTCGCTGTCACATGATTTGGTTCAAAACATCACGTTCTTTGTTAGGCCAGCGTCACTCTCGATTTTCGGAGAACGAGAGATGATACAAATATCGAATTCAGGGAACGTCTCATGTTTTTAGTTCAACTTATCCCCGGCGCTATTTCCGAAATGCTTGCCTCTGTTACCGATACGGGCAGTTTGACTTTAGCCGATCGCTACGGTTTGATGGCCGCTGTTTTGGCAGAGTCTCTCGACGATGAAGACAGACTTTCGATCAATCGCCTGCTGCGTTCTGTGCTCAAGGGAAGAGTCAAGATAGTCAACGAACTGTCGGCGAGGTCTTAACAGCATTTAAAAATTTAATTGATTTATGCACCGCATAAGAGTGCAGAAACTACCGCCCGAGTTACAATGAACCCGCGATGCCTGCACCGGATGTATTGCAGGAAGTTTATTGACTGTTATAAAAACCTGCGATCGCGCATCGCCCTATGAAATTTTTTTGATTCTCCAATTCTCGCAAGTGCGGCACTTCCCGAAAAAGTGCTGATTCAGTGTTGTGACGATCGACGAGCGAGCCTATTGGGTCGATCGCTTATAGTAAAATTAGTAAAATTGTGGGCGACCGGCATTTTAGGACTTTGAGGACTTCAGTCCTCACAACAAACGTAATTATAATTATTGAACAGGGCTAGAGATGACAGGCAAGTTAGGAAAATTATTAATCAAACAATGGAAATATTAATAGAATATTGAGTTTTGCGGGATTATTTCACTTGCCTTTACCGCGAACTAATGTTGCTTTGCCGGATGCCGGCACTTACGGTGGCGTAACTTTTGCTATGGTAACATCTCCGTGTCCGGTGCCCGGTGCTGTTTGCGGTGTTGACCAAAAATTTCTTGATGGTACCCGCCACGTGATTTATCCGTGGAATCCATCCAAAATTTAAAATCTAAAATCCTCAAGCCCCCGAATTTATCCGTGGAATCAATCCAAAATCCTTGCATCTCAAATCTCAAATCGAATGACGGCGGCGGCTAAGTAGCTAGACAAAATTAATTACATAGTTTTCTCCAAATTCTTTCAGAATTTTTTCAATAGATGCAACGAAAGTT
>NZ_JAUBPE010000189.1:0-1322 GCF_036700565.1 Microcoleus pseudofavosus SVA1_A4 | reverse complement strand
TCGTGCGGTTCGTTTCTATGAAACTAGCCTGTATGGGTTAGGGGATTAGAGCCTTTACGCCGCCTTGGGTGCAAGCCCTAAAAGATAGTAAAGGTAACTTCAGTTGAGTGTGAGTGCGTCAAACTCAAATTTGACAAGTCTTACCCGCTAGGAATGGCGTGATGCCAAAACTGCCCACATGGATAGAGAACAAACTCTAAAAATGAAGCTGGGGACAGAACGAGAATAACAAACCTGAGATGGGAGCAACTCGTATAGGTAAGTAGTCAAGGTTAAACATTAGTTGAACTCTCGGAAAAAGCGTCTGAGCGTGAACGACCGAAATCAAGGTCGAACAACGACACAACATAACACTTCAAGTGTGAAAATACCCGCATTATTTTGAACTGGATAAATGCAATTCTGGGAAATCGTGGGCGAAATGAGAGAACCTAAAACTACAAAATAACTCAGCAGAGGAACGAATAAAACTGCTCTTTCAACCTTCAATTTTAGAAGATTAACTTTTCAAATTGTGGACTCCTTAAATAAGGGTTAGCGGGTAGAGTTGGTAAGATGTACTCAAAAATTCAAGAAATAAGGACTCTTGGAAAACTGGGTACGGTTTACATAGAAAATGTTCATTCAGGCGTAGAGAATGTTATGGCAACGGAGTTAAATCCAGTTGATAAATGGAAATCAATTCCTTGGCGCAAGCTGCGGAAAATTGTGTTTCGCCTACAAGTGAGAATATTCAAGGCTCAAAAGAACGGTAACGTGCTCCTAGTGCGTAAGCTTCAGAAACTTTTATTAAGCTCCAGAGCAGCGAAATTGCTTGCTATTCGGCAAGTGACACAGTTAAATACTGGACGGAAAACCGCAGGGGTGGACGGAAAGAAAGCCCTCGAACCCTCACAAAGACTGGCACTATTTGAAGTGTTAGTTAAGAACTGGAAGCAATGGAAACATCAGCCTCTAAAGCGAGTGTACATACCCAAAGTAGACGGAACTAAAAGAGGACTAGGAATCCCGACCATTAGCGACAGAGCATATCAATGTCTCATCAAATATGCCTTGGAACCCGCAGCAGAAGCTACGTTCAACGCTCATTCTTATGGGTTTAGACCTAGCCGAAGCTGCCATGATATCCAGAGACAATTATTCAATAATCTAAACTCTAGCAGTAATGGGTTAGAAAAAAGAATTTTGGAATTGGATATTGAAAAATGTTTCGACAAGATTGACCACAAATTCTTAATGCAATCAGTCCAACTACCAAAGGCAGCAAAACAAGGGGTATTTAGGGCAATAAAAGCCGGAGTCAGAGGAGAATTTCCTTCATC
>NZ_JAUBPE010000188.1:0-1384 GCF_036700565.1 Microcoleus pseudofavosus SVA1_A4 | reverse complement strand
GTAGATACTGTCTTGATATGTCAAGGGGTAGCAAGTAAATAAGTTGGATCGAAAGGCTTTTGGGACTTTAAAATCCCAAAAGCCAAATGCACCAACTTCCTCATCAGCGCACCAATTACCTGCATTTTGACCTTTCCACGACCCAATAATCGCTCAGTCATAGCTTTGAGGAAAGGATTACAACGCATCGCCACCACCGCAGGCATATATAATGCCTTTCGCAGTCGGACATTTCCCGTACAAGATAAACGAGTTTTGCCATGTACAGAAGTTCCTGAGCTACGCTCACAGGGAGTTAAACCTGCATAAGCTGCCAGTTGACGAGCATTCTTATAATCTTCAATCCGACCAACTTCAGCTAACAATACAGCAGCCGTCTGTTCTCCAATACCTGGAATCGAAGTCAACAGCTCGCGCTGCTGTTTTAAATGCGGATGTTGGTCAAAATGATCGCTAATCATTTTTTTGATTTCTGCTTGTTGTTTTTTGATGTATTCCAAATGAGCTCTCGTAAGTTGAGCTACAGTTTCCGTAGCTGTTTCCAAACGATTCTCTTCCTGTTGATACATCTGAGTCAAAGATTCTAGTCGTCGCAGTAAAGCTTGTAATTCCTTGACTTCAAACGGGGTTGGCTTCCAAAATGAAGGTTTAATTGCTGCACAAAAACGAGCAATCAATGCTGCATCTACAGAGTCAGTTTTGGTACGCAAAAGTTCGCTTTTAGCAAACCCTTTAATCCGAGCCGGATTAACCACACTTACCCGGTAGCCTGCTTCATACAGAAATTCAGCTAGGGCATCGACCTAATTGCTCGTGGCTTCCATGCAGGCATGAAGTTCTTCCACACCTTGTTTTTTGAGCCAATTATTCAAGCTCTCAAATCCTTCGGTATTATTCGTGAACTTTTTGGGTTTTGAGGCGCGCTCTTCTTTCAGTAAAACGACGTGAAAGTCTTTTTTACTGATATCTATGCCTAAAAATGTGGGTGTCATTGTTTGCTCCGAACTCCCTGTTTGTATGAAAGAACATGACAGGCAATTTAACTAACCTTATAAATGCAGGCTGTCCCGTTAAAACGAGCGCCTAAGATACTGTCCAGTTTTTTTGTATGCGCCTGTCATCAGTAATGGGAGCTTATCTACACAACAGACTTGTGATAGTCTAAGGGGCGGGCCAACTTCACCAATTTCTGATGTCCGATCACAACACTTTCTACTGTCATTTGTACCTATAGGCAAGAAACTTTAATGGTTTCTTTATCTTTACTCGTGTTAGGATTCAGTTACAACCGTGTCTGCGGTTTGATTACAACCGTGTCTGCGGTTCTATAGCCTGCGGTCTACGGTTTGATCGCCTGACTCTTTTAAGATACAAGGGGCGGGTT
>NZ_JAUBPE010000187.1:0-1445 GCF_036700565.1 Microcoleus pseudofavosus SVA1_A4 | reverse complement strand
AATGGTTATCAAATGGGATCGAAAAATAAAAAATAAAGGCAATGCTATTTTATCCGGTTTAGCTGCGTAGCAGCTTACCAATCTAAAATTTCGCGTCGGGTTTTACCAGGATTCAACTGGTTAATAATCTTCCATATTCCATCATGTCCATCACAAGCGACAAGTTAAGAGTTCGGCTAAAGGCTGATGATTTACATAATTAATTAACGCTTCATTATCTTGATAAAAAGCCCCGTAATAACTTTCATGTAACCGCACTGCCTTATAATCTTGCCAATGAGACCCTTCTCCCAAATCCCCTCTCAGGCGGACTTTCCCTCCATCTATGCTAGTTTCTTTCACCTCACAGAAAGCTATAGGTTCTGACCATTCTTGTTTTTCTACCAATCGATGTAAGCAAGTGTGTCCAATCTTTACTCCCGTCTGAACTTCCATTTCTTTAGCAGCATTTTCGTAGGAAAGATTAGCGATTTGACGGAGACAGCATTTTTCAAATAATGGAGATAATCTAGTTGATTTCTTGACCTCTAATTTTTCGGCCTGTTTTTCAGTAATTATTAGTTCACCAATACAGCTTTTTACTGTGCGGGGTCGTCCTTGTTCTGTTCCCGTTGCTTGTTTGATAAAAAAAAACCGATTTTGGGGCCCACTTTTTCAAGCCATTGTTGCCTGAGATGCTTTTCGATATTTTCCAGACTGGTCAGTTCACTCGGGGGTGTATTCTTATACAAAATTTTAGCAATTTCTGACGTACAGCATTCCAATCGCTCTAGTTCTTCAGGGGTCATGACTCTTTCTCTCTACTCTTTTTTAACGTTTCTTTGGATTTTACCCATTTTATGCTGATTTGGGGATATTTACAAAACCGGGATGCTCCCTCTCTTGACGGCTCCTAACTTTTTATTAACATACTATTGTAGCCACCTTGGGGAAACTCCGGTAGCCCTAACAATTCCAGCCAGAGATATTTTTTCTAATAAAAGTTTATCTATTAACTTTCTTGTGTCTTCCGATAAGTAGTGGGACACAATTAATTACCCAAAATACCGCCTAAAAACCTTGCCTCTTCAAAAGGCTTGATGTAATTAATTTTGTCCGGTTACTTATCGGCTGAGGTCTGGGAGCTATCACAAATTGTCGGGCACAATCTCGACATTTAAAACTTTGTTTACCAGTGTGAGTATGACCATTTTTTACAATATATTGAGAGTCGCACCTGGGACATTTTATAAGCTAAAAGTTAAGGCAGATTGACTAAGTAAATTATAACAGCTTTTCCTGATTGTGCAGGACTACCCGGAATTAATATTACCCACAATCAGGACACGGCTGTGCCCTCCGTTTCTATCATTCCAGTGTTACCAGAATTGATATAGCAATCCTAAATGATTATCAAGACTATGATACAATTATATGCAATACTCGATCGTGAATAAAAAGATGAA